>JBAYTM010000472.1:0-2515 GCA_041675685.1 Thiohalobacteraceae bacterium | reverse complement strand
TGTTCTTCGTACAGAAAGGCTTCGATCAGCAGCGACGTGGCCAGGATCTTGTTGCGCGGCGAATACAGCAGGTTGGCGCGCGGGATGTGGGTGCTGCATACCGGCTTGCATTTGCCGCAGCGCAGGCAGTCCTTGATCGAATCGGCGATGGCGCCGGTGGTGGCATGCGGCAACGCGCCGTTGCCGGGCAGCAGCCGCCTGGCGAACTGATACGCCAGGCGCTGACCGGCGTAGCCCCACTCGATCATCGCCTTGCGCACCAGCTTGATACTGCGCGGATCGGTGATGTTGAGGAAGGCCATGGCCGCCCAGGTCACCGGGCTGCTGCGCTTCTGGCCGCGCTCGCGCAGGATATGACGCATGCGGATGGAGACATCGCCGAAGTCGATATTGACCGGGCAGGGATTGAGACACTTGTGACAGACCGTGCAATGGTCGGCCACGTCGTTCATCTCGTCGAAGTGACGGATGGAGATGCCACGCCGGGTCTGCTCCTCGTACAGGAAGGCCTCGATGATCAGCCCGGTGGCGAGGATCTTGTTGCGCGGCGAATACAGCAGGTTCGCGCGCGGGACGTGGGTGGTGCAGACCGGCTTGCACTTGCCGCAGCGCAGGCAATTGCGGATGTCGTCGTTGAGCTCGCCCAGTTCGCTCTCTTCGAGCAGCAAGGCCTCCTGCTGCACCAGGCGCAGCGAGGGCGTGTAGGCGTTGTCCAGCCCCGAGCCTGCCAGCAACTTGCCGGCGTTGAAGCGGTTGTTGGGGTCGACTGTGCGCTTGTAGTCGGTGAAGGCCGTGACGACGGCCGGGTCGAGGTACTGGACCTTGGTGATGCCGATGCCGTGCTCGCCGGAGATCACGCCGCCGAGTTCGGTCGCCAGCGCCATCACCCGATCGACGATGCGTTCCGCCGCGTGCAGCATCGGGTAGTCGTTGGAGTTGACCGGGATGTTGGTGTGCACATTGCCATCGCCCGCATGCATATGGGTGGCGACGAACAGGCGGCTGGAGCGCACGCGCTTGTGGATGGCGTCCAACTGCGCAGTCACGCCGTCCCATTCGCGGCCGGCGAAGATCTCCTTGAGCGGCCGTTCCACCTCGCTTCGGTAGGAGATGCGCAGCTCGCGCTTGAGCAGGCGCGACAATAGGGTTTCGGCTGTCGCCTCAGCCTCGTCGATCGTCTCCTCCACGTTTCCATCGGCGCCGCCCTGGTCGCGCAGGGGGTCGCCGGATTCGTGCGGGTCGCGCAGCGTGACGTACCGCTCCGCCGGGGCGTCGAGATGTTCCAGCAGCGTCCGCCAGCGCCTGGCGACCCCCCGCAGATGTTCGCGCGCGGCCTCGGTCTTGGCGGCGACGATGGCGCGGTTCTCCACGCTGTCCTCGTACTCGTCGCCGGTGCGCAGCTCCGGCAGATCGCCGCCCAGGTAGTCGAGCACGGCGTCGATCATCTCCAGCTTGTTGCGCGTGGAGTGCTCGATGTTGATCCGCTCGATACCCTCCTCGTATTCGGCGAGGCGCTCCAGCGGAATCACCACGTCCTCGTTGATCTTGAAGGCGTTGGTGTGGGCGGCGATGGCCGCGGTGCGGGCACGGTCCAGCCAGAACCGCCGGCGCGCCTCGGGACTTGCGGCGACGAAACCCTCGGCGCCGCGCGCGTTGGCCATGCGCACGACCGCGGAGCTCGCGTCGGCCACGGCATCCTCGTCGTCGCCGGCCACGTCGACCAGCAGCACCATCTTCGGCAACTCGCGACGCGGCGCCTTGGTGCTGTAGTTCACCGCCTTGATGTAGCGCTCGTCGAGGTGTTCCAGGCCGGCCAGCAGCACATCGGCGCGTGCATCGAGATAATTCTTGGTCTCGACGATGGCCGGTACCGCGCGATGCAGATCGCTGCCGAAGAACTCCAGGCAGAGCGTGCGCGTGAACTTCGGCATGCGATGCAGGACGAACACGGCGGAGGTGATCAGACCGTCGCAGCCCTCCTTCTGGATGCCGGGCAGACCGCCGAGGAACTTGTCGGTGACGTCCTTGCCCAGCCCCTGTTTGCGCAGCGCCGCGCCCGGCAGCTGCAATAGCTCCGGTTCTCCAACCCGCGTTCGGCCGTCGGCCGCGTAACGCGTGAGGCGGAACGACACCGTCGGCTGCTCATGGATCTTGCCGAGGTTGTGCCCGAGGCGTTCGACCTCCAGCCACTGCGCGTCCGGCGTGACCATGCGCCAGGACACCAGATTGTCCAGCGTGGTGCCCCAGAGCACCGCCTTCTTGCCGCCGGCGTTCATGGAGACGTTACCGCCGATGGTCGAGGCGTCCTGCGAGGTCGGGTCGACGGCGAACACATAACCGGCCGCCTCGGCGCGTTCGGCGACGCGCTTGGTAATCACGCCCGCGCCCGCGCGCAGCGTGGCGACTTCGCGGTCCACGCCTTCGAGCCGGCGCAGTTCCACCGCGCCGACAGCCTCCAGTTTTTCGGTGTTGACGACGGCGCTGTCGTCCGACAAGGGCACGGCGCTGCCGGTGT
>JBAYTM010000471.1:0-2531 GCA_041675685.1 Thiohalobacteraceae bacterium | reverse complement strand
CGCGAAATTCTGTGTTCTCGGCGGGGCGAGCTGTTCGGCCTGATCGCCCTCAGAGATCCGCCAGGATATCCCAGGTGTCGGTGGTGAAGTTCTTGGCCGAAAGCTCGGTCCCGGCGCCGAAATTCACCAAGAGATTGTCGCCGAAATAGAGCTTTCCGGCCGCGTTATCCATGTAGAGCATATCGGTCTCGGCCGCCTTCCAGACCTTGCGATCGAAGGTGACGGTCGTGTCGCGGAATTCATCGGCATCGAAGACGATCTTGTCCTGGCCGGCGGCGAAATCCCGGATCCGGGCGACGGTGGAATAGCTGTCGAGTTCGATATAGACCCGGTCCCGCCCGGCGCCGGTGCGGATGACATCCGGGGCCTCGGCGAAACTGCCCGTCAGCACAAAGATCTCGTCATCTCCGGCGCCCGCATTCAGGGTTTCGGAATACATCCCCTCCAACACGATGGTATCGGCGCCGCCGCCGGTCCGGATCACCGCGTGGAAGTCATCGGGATAGGTTGTGGGCGAGGCGTTCATGATCACCACATCGGCCCCGGTGCCGGTATCCAGTTGCAGCGAGGAGATCACAGCGATCTCGGCCAAGAATTCGAACCGGTCCGCCCCGCCGCCGAGGCTGACGATGATCTCGCCCCCAGGGCCCATCGTGCCCAGATCTTCCTGATGAAGGCGCAGCGTCTCGTCCAGGGCACCGCCCTTGATGGTCAGCGAATTGACCGAGCCACTCATCACGGCGAGGTCGACATCATATTGCCGATGCTCAACCGAGCGCAGCAGCGGCGCGATCGTCGTCAGATCCATCACGCTGCTGCTGGCGGTATAGTCGGCCATTTGGGCAGAGATCGTGACCGCCAGCGTGTCATACCCCTTGCCGCCGTCAAAACTGAGCTGTGCAAGCTAGCTCAGCCCGGAGGTGCCATCGAAATAAAGCTTGATGTTCTGCAGCACATCGCGCCCGTCGCCGCCGTAGAACCGGTCTGACATGTCGTAATCCGGATCGACACCATCGACACTGTAGAAATAGAAGGTGTCGTTCCCCTCCAGCCCGTAAAAGCTTTCCCTCAAGGTGGCGCTCGCCGACATCACGTTGTCGCGGTCGGTGCCGAAATAGGTGTCTCGCATGATCTCCTGCCCGTTCTGGGATTGCCGAGCCCGAGCCTAGGCGCTGCCCGATCCTCGCACAAGCCGGAGCCGAGGCCGGAACGCGCCGGGGGACACAGGCGCAGAGGATCGGACGACGGGCGCCGACCCACAGGAGAAGACCATAGGCGACGGCCCCACGCCAAGCTCCTCGGCCCAGCTTTCGACACATGTGGCAAGTCTGGCGCCATGGGCGGCGGTTTTTTCGCCCCCTCACGACGCAGCCGGTTGCCGCAGGGCGGCGAGAAAACAAAATTTCCCAATACAAATAAAGGGTTGCAAACAGAACCGGCAGAGACCAAAGTCGTTAAGAATGGGCCATTGCACCCTATATGCCGGGTCTGATAAGGTGTTCCCACAAGATATAGAACCTGCATAAGAAACGGGCACGAGCTTTGAGCGATACGCCGGAATCCCCTGAAAACACGGACGAAATACCGCCCGAACGTCCCACCTACGTCGGGCCGACCGTTACCATCGAGTCCGAGATGCGCACGTCCTATCTGGACTATGCCATGTCGGTCATCGTCAGCCGCGCGATCCCCGATCTGCGCGACGGGCTGAAGCCGGTGCACCGCCGCATCCTCTTTGCGATGCATGAGACCAACAACACCCACGACCGGCCCTATCGCAAGTCGGCGCGTCCCGTGGGCGACACCATGGGGAAATACCACCCGCATGGCGACGCCTCGATCTATGACGCCCTGGTGCGGATGGCGCAGGACTTCTCGATGTCGCTGCCGCTGCTCGATGGTCAGGGCAACTTCGGTTCGATGGACGGCGACAGCCCCGCCGCCATGCGATACACCGAGGTCCGGATGGACAAGCCGGCCGCCTTCATGCTGGCCGACATCGAAAAAGAGACCGTCGATTTCCAGGACAACTATGACGGCAAGGACCGCGAACCCACGGTGCTGCCGGCGCGGTTCCCGAACATGCTGGTCAACGGCGCCGGCGGTATCGCCGTCGGCATGGCCACCAATATCCCGCCGCACAACCTGGGCGAAGTCGTCGATGCGACGCTCGCGCTGATCGAGGAACCGGATCTGACCAGCGAACAGCTGATCAACTATATCCCCGGTCCCGACTTTCCCACCGGCGCGCTGATGCTGGGCCGCTCCGGCGCGCGCAAGGCCTATCTTGAAGGTCGTGGCAGCGTCGTCATCCGCGCCAAGACCCGGGTCGAGGAACTGCGCAAGGACCGCTACGCCATCATCGTCGAAGAGATCCCCTATCAGGTGAACAAGGCGACGATGATCGAGAAGATCGCCGAACAGGTCCGCGACAAGCGGATCGAGGGCGTCGCCCATGTGCAGGACGAATCCGACCGCAACGGCGTGCGCGTGGTGGTCGAGCTGAAGCGCGACGCCACCGCCGATGTGGT
>JBAYTM010000470.1:0-2533 GCA_041675685.1 Thiohalobacteraceae bacterium | reverse complement strand
TCGGTCGTGTCGTCGCCGACGAAGTCGCCTGCGGAAAACAGGTCGATGCCGGTGACTTTCAATTTGGTCGAGGTCAGCGAGCCTTGGTAACGGGCATAACCGAGCCGAGCCAGGTGATTGGCGCAGACTTTGGCCTGTTCGAACAGCGGCGCGACCAGGCCGTAGGTATCGTCGCGATGCTGCACGCATTCGCCGACGGCATAAATGCGCGGATCGTAGGTCTGCAAGGTGTCGTTGACCAGCACGCCGCGCTCGCACTGAAGGCCGGCGCCCTTCGCCAACGCGATGTTGGGGCGGACGCCGACCGCCATGACGACCAGATCGGCCGCCACTTCGAGGCCGTCCTTGAAGCGCACGCCGGTGACCCGCTCCGTTCCTAGGATCGCCTCGGTCTGCGCGCCCATCATGAACTTCAGGCCGCGCCCCTCCAGTGAGCGCTTGAGCAATGCTGCGGCCGGCTTGTCGAGCTGCTTCTCCATCAGGCTGTCGAGCAGGTGCACGACGCTGACCTGCATACCCTGCTTCGACAGACCATGCGCGACCTCGAGGCCGAGCAGGCCGCCGCCGATCACCACCGCGTGTCCTTTGCCCTGGGCCGCGGCGAGCATGCGATCGACGTCATGCACATCGCGGAAGGCGACCACCCCGGGCAGGTCCTTGCCCGGCAGCTGAATGATGAACGGCACCGACCCGGTTGCCAGAATCAGACGGTCGTAGGCCGCCTCGGTGCCGTCGGTCGCGCGGACCCGACGTTTGACGCGATCGATCTCGCCGACGTACTTGCCTTTATGCAGCCGGATGTCGTGCTCGGCATACCAGGGCTCGTCGTTGAGCATGATCTGCTCGAGCGTCTTCTCGCCGGCCAGCACCGGCGACAGCAGGATGCGGTTGTAATTGCCATAGGGCTCGGCGCCGAACACGGTGATCTCGTAGGCCTCGGGCGCGAGTTTCAGCAGCTCTTCGAGCGTCCGAACGCCGGCCATGCCGTTACCAATCAATACCAGCCTCTGTTTCATCTGCTTCACTCCGTGTCTCAGCGCGCTTCTGCTCTGCAAGAGCCTACTGCGTGTGTTACGTGGAGAGGGAGCAGCATTCATGCCATGCGCATATATCACTGAATTGCGTGGTCCAAAGCGGGATGGCTGGTCGCCCGGACCCTGCATGGCGCACCAGGCCTGTGCAGCGCTGTTCGGTCGTGGGGCGTTCAAGCCCAGCACGCGCCGTAGGACCATCACCGACAGCAGGACGCGGTTGCCGAGCAACATTCAACGCCGGGCTTTTTGCGCAGTATCGGAATCGCCCCCCGCGACGGCCCCTATGACTTCGGTACACGGGTGCCGCGAAAAAATCCGGGTAACTCTTGAGAGTTGCGACTTCGCGTCGGCGGACGGATCCAAAACGGCGTAGGCGTCCGTCCGGCAGAGCGCGTCAGCCGGATAGATCAATAGGGAACTCAGCACACCGAAGGCGCGCCGTCAGGCGGTCGAAACCAACAGGCTCGGCCGCGCGCGTGCGACCGTGGAGAGAGGGAGACGAGGGAGAGATCGTCGGATGTGTAGGACGGGATAACGCCCCGTGATCGTCTGGGAACCGGGGAGCCTTTCAGTGTAGGAAGGCCCGCATTGATCGCCGCGCGCGGGCTACGCGGCCGTTAATGTTCCCGGGTGGCGAAGAAGCGGATCTCGGGATAGCGTTCGATGGCCATGTCGAGGTTCACGCGGGTCGGTGCGATATAGACCAGATCGCCGCCCTGGTCGATGGCGAGATATTCGTAGGCCTTCTCGCGGAAGCGTTCCATCGCCTTGGGATCGTCGGACTCGACCCAACGCGCAGTCGCGACCGCGACGCTCTCGAAGCTGCACTCGACGTTGTATTCGCCGCGCAAGCGGTGTGCGACGACATCGAACTGCAGAACGCCGACCGCGCCCAGGATCACGTCGTTGTTCCGGAGCGGGCGGAACAACTGGGTCGCGCCCTCCTCGCACAGCTGGTCCAATCCCTTCTGCAGGGCCTTCATGCGCAGGGGATCACGCAGTATCGCCCGCCGGAACAGTTCGGGCGCGAAGCTCGGAATGCCGGTGTACTTGAGCTCCTCGCCCTGGGTGAAGGTATCGCCGATGCGGATGGTGCCGTGGTTGTGCAGGCCGATGATGTCGCCGGGCCAGGCCTCTTCCACATGGCCACGCTCCGAGGCCAGGAAGGTCAGCGCGTTGGCGATCTGCACATCGCGCGCAATACGCACGTGGCGCACGCGCATGCCTTTCTGGTAGCTGCCGGAGCAGACCCGCAGGAAAGCGATACGGTCGCGGTGCTGCGGATCCATGTTCGCCTGAATCTTGAAGACGAAACCGGTGAACTTTTCCTCGGTCGGCTCCACGCTGCGGGAGACGGTGGGCCGCGCGAGCGGCGCCGGCGCATAGGCGACGAAGTAATCCAGCAGCTCCTGCACGCCGAAGTTGTTGATCGCGGAACCGAAGAACACCGGCGTTTGTTTGCCCGCCCGATAGGCCTGCACATCGAAGGCGTGGCTGGC
>JBAYTM010000469.1:0-2534 GCA_041675685.1 Thiohalobacteraceae bacterium | reverse complement strand
CAGGAGCTGGTACACCTGGCGCTGGCCGTCGCCCAGCAACTGGTGCGCCGCGAACTCAAGGCCGACCCGGGCCAGGTGCTGGCCGCGGTGCGCGAGACGATGGCGGCCTTGCCGCTCGCCGCGCGCAACGTACGCCTGCATCTGCACCCGGAAGACGCGGCGCTGGTGCGCGAAGCCCTGTCGCTGCAAGACAACGAGCGCGGTTGGAAGATCGCCGAAGACCCGGTGCTGACCCGTGGCGGTTGCAAGATCAGCAGCGACACCTCGCAAATCGACGCGAGCGTCGAACGTCGATTGCAGCAGGCCATCGCCAATGTCCTTGGCGGCGAACGCGACTCCGACGCCGAGTGACGGCGCGAGTGCACCCACAAAAACCGATCGGCAGCTGTTCCGCCGGCGCACACTGAGAAGCAGATGGCGAGTCGCATCCCGGAGGCCAAACGCAGCGCGCAGTGGCAGCAGCGCATCGCCGCCTATACGCGGCGCGCCGCACGCCCGATCCTGCCCAGCGTCGAAGGGCGTCTCACGCGCATGGTAGGCCTGACGCTCGAAGCCATCGGCTGCCCGGCGGCGATCGGTGGCCGTTGTCTGATCGTCAATCCCGACGACTCGCGCATCGAGGCGGAAGTCGTCGGTTTTTCGGGCGAGAAACTTTTTCTCATGCCGATCGGTGATCTGCAGGGCCTGGCGCCGAACGCCCGGGTGATCCCGACCCGGCGCAGCTGCGAGGCCTCCGTCGGACCGGCACTGCTCGGTCGTGTGCTCGATGGCACCGGGCAACCGCTGGACGACAAGGGACCGCTGGTCAGTGTCGCGCGCGTACCGCTGACCGGGCGATCCATCAATCCGCTGACGCGGCGGCCGATACGGGAGCCGCTGGACGTCGGTGTGCGCGCCATCAATGCCCTGCTCAGTGTCGGTCGCGGCCAGCGTATGGGCCTGTTTGCCGGCAGCGGCGTCGGCAAGAGCGTGCTGCTCGGCATGATGACGCGCTATACCAACGCAGACGTCATCATCGTCGGTCTGATCGGCGAACGTGGCCGTGAAGTGGTGGAATTCGTACAGAACATCCTCGGTGAAGAGGGCAGGGCGCGCTCAGTCGTCGTCGCGACGCCCGCGGATACCTCGCCCTTGATGCGGATGCATGGCGCCATGCTCGCGACCAGCATCGCCGAGTATTTTCGCGACCAGGGCCTGCAGGTGTTGCTGCTCATGGATTCGCTGACCCGCTTCGCACAAGCGCAGCGCGAGATCGCGCTGGCCATCGGCGAGCCTCCGGCGACCAAGGGCTATCCGCCCTCGGTGTTTGCCAAACTGCCGCAGTTGGTCGAGCGCGCCGGCAACGGCGACGTCGGCGGCGGATCGATCACCGCCTTCTACACCGTTCTGACGGAAGGCGACGATCAGCAGGACCCAATTGCCGATGCGGCGCGCGCCATCCTCGACGGACACATCGTGTTGTCGCGCGAACTGGCCGAAGCCGGACACTATCCGGCCATCGACATCGAGGCCTCGATCAGCCGCGCCATGACGGAAATCACCGATGCCGCCCACCTGAGTTCGGCACGTCGTTTCAAGCAGATCTATTCAACTTATCGCCAACATCGCGATTTGATCAGCGTCGGCGCCTATCAGAAGGGCGCCGATCCACGCGTCGACGAGGCGATCGCCTACCAACCGCGCCTGCTGGACTTCCTGCGGCAGGACATGCACGTGCCGGTTCCACTGGTCGACAGCCTCGACGACCTCGACAAGCTGATCGCGCCGAAACCGGCGACTGTTGTCGCCAAGGCGCCGCAACAAGTGCCGGCTTTGCACCGCTGAGCGGTGCTGAGACATGACCCGCAGCAAACGCATGCAATCGGTGGTCGAGGTCACGGCCAATCGCGAACGCGAAGCGGCCCGCCGTCTCGGCGAGGCCCAGACCCGCGCACAGGCCGCAACACAACGCCTCGATGAATTGATCCGCTACCGCGAGGAATATACCCGCCAGTTTGCCGACAACGTCAGCCTGCCCGCGGCGCGGCTGCAGGACTATCGCGTGTTCCTGAACCGCCTCAACCAGGCCGTGGAGGCGCAACAGAAACTGCTCGCGCGCGCCGAGCAGGACTGCGCCACCCAACGCAGCGTCTGGATGGAGATCCACACCCGTGCCAAGGCGCTGGACAAGGTTGCACTCCGTTACCGCGACGCCGAACGTAGCGATCAGGACCGCCGCGAGCAGAAGGAAACCGACGAACACAGCAGCACCCTCCGCAAACGCGAAGAAGATTGAAGCAGGTGCTAGTGTCTAGGTCCTAGTACCTAGGTACTGGGAACGCCTTTCGAGCCCGTCATTCCGGCGCATGCCGGAATCCAGGACCCACCAAGTCCTCGTAGAGATCTCGCCATTGAGGATTCATCGCCTCGATGATCTTGATGCCATGATCGCCGCCAAGTCTTGATCGCCTTTTCCCGGCTGATCGCGGAAGGCATCGTTTCGTTGCAGGGACGAGGTCCTAGAACCAGCACCTAGCACCTAGCACCTAGCACCT
>JBAYTM010000468.1:0-2534 GCA_041675685.1 Thiohalobacteraceae bacterium | reverse complement strand
GCATCACCCATTTCGTCAGCGCCATGGGCACCACCGGCACCATCATGGGCACCTCGCGTTACCTGAAGGAGCAGAACCCGGCGATCCGTATCGTCGGCGTGCAGCCGACCGAAGGCTCGTCCATCCCCGGTATCCGCCGCTGGCCCAAGGCCTACCTGCCGAGCATTTTCGACGCCTCGCGGGTGGATCAGGTCATCGACGTCGATCAGCAAAGTGCCGAGGACACCACGCGCGCGCTCGCCGCACGCGAAGGCATTTTCTGCGGCATCTCTTCCGGCGGCGCCGTGGCCGCCGCCTTAAAGCTTGCAACGCAGGTCGATAACGCCGTGATCGTTGCCATCATCTGCGACCGCGGCGACCGCTATCTGTCGACCGGCGTGTTTCCGGCCTGACTGCTGAGGGCTACGGGACGCGTCTTTTTCAACACGAAGGCGCGGAAGGTGCGCAAAGGAAACCCGTTGTTATGTTGTCATTCCGGACACAGCGTAGCGGATATCCGAAATCCACCTGCGCACACGAGCAAGTTGCTGGGGTCCGGACACTCCCCGCAAATATGCGGCCGTAGGCCCAGAAGCAAAGCATCATCCGTTTTCAATTAGGGAAGGTTTGAACAATCCGTCATTCCGGCGCAGGCCGGAATCCGTGTCTTTGAATTTCTGGATTCCCGCTTTCGCGGGAATGACGAAACTGGGATTGATCAGAGTTTCCTTATGTTTGAGGTTTCCTTCCGCGCCTTCCGCGCCTTCCGCGCCTTCGCGTTGAGAGCATTTAGTCTTCCCAACTTCGAAGCTCAATTCCGCAACAGCTTTTTGCAAGCCCCCGCCAACAGCTCCGCGAGACCGATGGCATTGGTCGGGTGACTGATGCTGTCGGTACTGTGCAGGCTGCGGATGTCGGCGCGTTGCAGCTGCGCTTCCGCATCCTCGACGAACAATGCATGGCAGACGAGCGCATGGACGGCGGACGCCCCTTTTGCGTAGACCGCCTCGGCGGCGCGCGCCAGCGTATGGCCGGTGCTCGCGATGTCGTCGACCAGCACGACGGTGCGGCCTCGCAGGTCGACGTCGGGCAACGCGATGCTTACCCGCCGATCATCGCTGCGGTGTTTGCGCGCGACCGCGCTGTCGAGACCGTCGGCCCGCGCCGCCGCCTCGACCCATTGGGCGGATTCCTCGTCCGGCCCCAGGAGCAGCGGATCGTCGAAGCGTTGCGCGGCGTAGCGGCCGAGCAGTGCGGCCGCGCTGAGGTTGAGTGCGTGTTCGACCGGGACGGCATCGGCGAGCCGGTGTACGCGGTGTAGATGCGCGTCGACCGTGATGACGGCGTCGAACTGTTCTGCCAGAAAACGACCAAGCTGGCGCTGGCTGACGGCTTCACCGGGGTGAAAGGCCCTGTCCTGACGCATATAGCAGAGGTAGGGCGCGACCAGTGTCAGCTCGACCGCGCCGAGTTCGCGCGCGGTTCCCGCCGCGAACAGCAACTCGACCAGCTTGGCATTGGGGTCGTCGAGGCTGCGGCACAGGAGCACTTTTGGCGGCAGCGACGCCGGCAGCCGTAGCCGCGATTCGCCGTCGGGAAACCGGTGCAGTGCGATCTCCGCATAGGGCACGCCGAGCGCAGTCGCCAGTGCGCGTGTCTGCGGCGCGTAATCGGGAAAACCGAGCAGCAGGGTTTTGTTCGGATTGATCATCGAACCGCCAAGACGCCAAGAAAGAAAATTTGAACCGCCAAGGACGCCAAGAATGACTTAGCGAACCGCCAAGGCGCCAAGCCGCCAAGAAACCTGCAATGAAGGTAAAAGCCCCACACGATGATTTCCACAGGCGTCGACGATTTGGCCCTATTACATGAATTGGATTACCTTGGCGTCTTGGCGCCTTGGCGGTTCAAACCTTCTTTTCTTGGCGGTCTTGGCGTCTTGGCGGTTCGCCAAAGTCTTTCTTGGTGTCCTTGGCGGTTCACCAAAAAACCTGGCAAATAAATCAGCTCTCCGCCGCGAACGGCAACCCGGCATCGTAATCATCCTCGATGCGGTAACCGCTGTCGCGCTCGGAAAGCTTGCGGGCGAACTCGAAATCGGCGCGCACTTCCGCGTGCACGCGATACAGGGGCTCGTCGGCGATCACCGGTTCGCCGAGCTTCTTCAGCAGGTCGACGCCGGCACCCTTGCCCATGGGCGCGCCGGCAAGGCGGGCGATTCGCGCGATCTGAAAATTATCGATGGCCGCGACCACGCCGTTGCGTGTCGCCACCACCTCGAACTGGAGCGGGCCGGGCGCGGGGTGCAGCGCGCGACGGCCTTGCGCGTCGATGATCGCGTTCATCTTGGCGAGCGCGCGGCCGGATTCGAGAATGTCGCGGGCGATGTCGTAACCGTGACCGCCGCGCACGTCGGGATCGAACTCGAGGACGCGTCCTGCAAGGTGCAGTGCCTTCTGGCGCAAGTCGCCCGGTGCATTCGGGTCATTCTCCAGGACCTGCATGACGTCGCGCACCTCGAGCACCGGGCCGATGCCGCGTCCGATCGGCTGGCG
>JBAYTM010000467.1:0-2546 GCA_041675685.1 Thiohalobacteraceae bacterium | reverse complement strand
TGAGCGGGGCCGTCATGATCGCGAGCGTATCCGACCACTTTCCGCGGCGCGTGGTCCTGCAGCCCGGCGACGGCCTGATACTGGGCCTGATCGTATTGCTGGTCTGCCTGTTGGCAAGCGGTCTGGGCGTGCGGTTGGCATTGCGCGTCGATCCCGCGCAGGCGCTGGGAGGCTGAGACGATGGACAGATCGCAGCCGTTGGTCGCGCTGCGCGGCATATCGAAACACTTCGGTGAAGGCAGTGCGCGGGTCGACGCCCTGCGGGATATCGAGATCGAGGTGTTTCCCGAACAGGTGGTCGGTCTGCTCGGCCCCAGCGGGTCTGGAAAGAGCACCTTGCTCAACGTCATCGGCGCCATCGTCACGCCGAATGCGGGACAGATGTCACTCGACGGCGAAGCGGTATTCGATCAGCGCTGGCTAAGAGCCGACCTGCGTCGTCTACGTCTCGAGAAGATCGGCTTCATCTTCCAGTTCCACAACCTGCTGCCGTTCCTCACCAGTCTCGAAAACGTCGCGGTGGTGCTCGATCTCGCCGGCACCGACAAGAACGCCGCCCGCGGCCGCGCCCGGGAGCTGCTGGACTATCTGGAAGTGGGAAACCGTGCGCAGGCGATGCCGGCCAATCTCTCCGGCGGCGAGGCGCAACGTGTCGCCATTGCCCGCGCTCTGGCCAACCGTCCGCGCATCATCCTTGCCGACGAGCCGACCGCCGCACTCGACTCCCAACGCGCGCGCATCGTCATGGAGCTGTTACGTAAAGTCGCACGGGAGCAGCAGGCGGCGATCCTGGCCGTTACGCATGACGAGAAGGTATTCGAACATTTCGATCACATGTTTCATCTGCGCGACGGCCGACTGTCGAGTGAATGAAGCGTTGTACCGAACCTGTCTCCCGGTTCCTGGTCGCTGTCTAAATTCGACGCTCTCTAAATTCTCAGTAGCCCGAGTTCGGCGGCCCGCCGGATACACTCGCGGCGGCAGGAGGCATTGAGTTTGGCGCGCACCGCGTCCAGATGCTCTTCGATGGTCTTGACCGAGCGTATGCCGAGCGTCCGTGCAATCTCCTTGTAACTCATCCCCTGCGCAAAATACTCGAGCACCTGCTGTTGACGCTGCGTCAGCCGGGCCGGGCTGTCGTTGCTGCTGAACACATTGCGATTTGCCTGGCAGAAGCGGCTGAGGTCGTCCGCCACGAACTTCACCAGGGCCGCTGCATTGGCAACACTTTCGCCGTCCGGCATCGCCATGCTCACGCAGCCCATACTGCGGCCGTCGCCGCTGACCAGCGGCATGGCGACCGAATACCAGTCTTGGAAGATACGGCAGAAATGCTGGCTGCCCCGCAGCACCACACCGGCGCGATGACGGAGACCGAGCAGCACGGCATTGGTGCCGCAGACGTCCTCGACCAGGCGCACGCCGACGCAGACGCCGTGACGTTCCGCCAGAATCTGCAGGATCTCCGGTCGGGCATGGAGCTCGACGATCATCGCCTCGGGATCGGTCAGCATCAGCAGACCGCGCTGATCGGACAGGTATTGAAGCGTCTCCGAAAACAGCAGGCGGGCATAGGCGGCGACGGCACTGTACTGAACCGAGGGAGAAAAAATATGCGATGAAGCTATGCGTGTCAGATCGCGTGGAACCTGCGCCGTGATGCAGCGCGCGTAGGATTTTTCAAGCCATTCATCGGGTGGGATAAACTTCGCGTCACTTCGGCATAGGTGGGACGGCAAACTACTCCACATGATGCGCTCCTTATTATTTCCCAATCCCCGGGAACTCTGAAATCTTAGCGGTGTGTACAATAAATAGCCTGCGGTGACAGAAATACAATAGCACGCGCGTCTAGTTTGAAAAGGTCCGGACGTCTAATGCGAACCACGATTTTTTTGCAGTGTAATATTTGCAATATCTGGGGCGAGAGACGATCTCTTAAATGACAGCAGTTTGCGAACCCGTCTAAGTATGGAACCTGGTATACGGTCGCTGTTGCGAGACAAAAAAAAAGCCCGCACGAATGCGGGCGAGTTTTTTCCGGTGGGCTTTTACCGGGTTACGCAGGTCCATTTGAAATAACCGCAACTGTCTTTTTCATCCTGCGGAATATTGTGGTCGCCCGCCCCTTCGAGGGGCTGGACGAACGGTGATGCGGGCCATGCCGGCGTTCCGCTTATATCGGTGACGCGCGCGCCCTGCGTTGCAAACGCATGGCCCTGCTCCTGCAACATATGGGTGAAGACGTCGACCAGGGACCAGGGCAAGCCGGTTTGCGGATTGCGCACGTCGGTTACATCGGTAAAGCCGGGAAGACCGCAGAGATTGCCCTGGAAGTCGATCGGCAGACGCCGGCCAACCGCTTCAGCTCCTATTCGATCGTCACAGGAGTCGCTGGATTTCTCCTTGTCGCGTCCGCAGAGATGTTCAATCACCTTTGAGCACGTCCTTGATCAGCGGAGTCTGGCCCTGCTCGATACGGCGTTTGTCGAGTGTCATGCGGATCAACCGGTACACGTTGCTGACCGGACAGATCTTGGAGAAGG
>JBAYTM010000466.1:0-2575 GCA_041675685.1 Thiohalobacteraceae bacterium | reverse complement strand
TGCGGCGATCGTGAATTACCCCCCGGTTCCGCAGTCTACAATCCCTCCCACGTAACGACGGCTCAACAGCTGCTCCTGGCCGGCGGGCTACTTGGTCGTCATGTAATCGATTTTGCAGAAAGCGCGTGAACTTGACGCCGGTGAACCGACCGAGGGTTAGGGCGACCCCCTTTGGCGTCGCGTGTCTGCTTTCAGACACGTCACAGCAGAGGTTCGAAGTCTGAAATGGGGTCGAGAGCAGACGTAACTTTATTCACCTTCGTCGGGCGGCTGTCCGCCCGGGATCTCGCGCGAGATTTCCTTCAGGAACCGGTCTCCGGTAGCAAGACGCTTGCCGAGGGTTTGCATGAACCCTTCGAAACGCTCATTACCCTTGATGCGCGCCGACTGCTTCGCGCTGTCTGGCAGCGGCGGTGTAAGGGTCAGCCAGAACTGGACGAATACCGAAAGCGTCTCGCCGAGAATGGCCACATCTTCGTCCAGCATGTCGAACTGACGTCCCAGTTTGTCGAGCCGGCGCGACATGGCGGCTTCGAGCCGTTCGGTCGTATCTCCTGACAGGAAGGACGCCACCGCGGCCTCGATCACTGCGGATTTGGAAACCTTGCGGCGCAGCGCAAGCGCCTCGACCTGCTTCAACAGATCAGGCGCAAAATAAACATTCATGCGGGTGCGAGTGACCATCGCTGCTCCCTCAAAGATCGATACCGTCGTTGGGATCCATCGACGCTTGCCGCGCAACCATGCGCATCCGCTGGCGCATAGCGCGCGCCTTTGCGGCGTCGACGTCGGGCTCATCGTCCAGGATGTCGAATTCTGTCCCGGACGGCCGCGGTGGCGGGACGATTTCCTCATGCTCGGGCAGCTCCGGCTCGCGTCGGATACCGGCATTGGCGGAATCGTCGTCGGGCGTGTTCGCCGCAGGTTCGCGGTCGGCCGGACCCGTAACGACGCGGCTTGTCCAATCGTCCGAAGCTGATGTGGCGATCTTCATCGGCTGCTTGCGCAAATCCGGTGGCGGCAACACCCGCTCCTGAAACCGCACATCGGCATAGTAGCGCGCCTTGGCCGCCCGGTTTGGCGGGACGCCCGCGACCATGACGATCTCGTCGGTGGGCGGAAGCTGCATGATTTCGCCCGGCGTTAGCAGCGGCCGCGCCGTTTCCTGGCGTGAAACCATCAGATGCCCAAGCCATGGCGCGAGGCGATGACCGGCATAGTTGGTGGAATCGCGCATTTCGGTGGCGGTGCCGAGCGCATCGCTGATCCGCTTGGCGGTACGCTCATCGTTGGCAGCAAAGGCCACGCGTACGTGGCAATTGTCGAGGATGGCGTTGTTCTGCCCGTAGGCGCGCTCGATCTGGTTGAGCGATTGCGCGATCAGGAAGGCTTTCAAGCCGTAACCGGCCATGAAGGCCAGTGCGGATTCAAAGAAATCCAGCCGCCCGAGCGCGGGGAACTCGTCCAACATCAACAGGAGGCGATGCCGCTTGCCAGCAGTTTCCAGTTCCTCGGTCAACCGCCGCCCGACCTGGTTGAGGATCAGACGGATCAGCGGCTTGGTGCGGTTGATGTCCGAGGGCGGCACAACGAGGTAGAGGCTGACAGGCTCCTTGGCCCCGACCAGATCGGCAATGCGCCAGTCACAGCGCTGCGTCACGCGGGCCACGACCGGATCCCGGTAGAGGCCAAGAAAAGACATGGCGGTCGACAGCACGCCGGAGCGTTCGTTCTCGGACTTGTTGAGCAGTTCCCGCGCCGAAGAGGCGATGACGGGATGCACCCCGGCTTCACCCAGATGCGGTGTGTCCATCATGGCGCGCAGGGTCGCCTCGACCGGGCGGCGGGGATCGGACAGAAAGTTCGCGACGCCGGCCAGCGTCTTGTCCTTCTCGGCATAGAGGACATGAAGGATGGCACCGACCAGCAGCGAATGGCTGGTCTTTTCCCAATGGTTGCGTTTGTCGAGGCTGCCTTCGGGATCGACCAGAATATCGGCGATATTCTGGACGTCGCGGACTTCCCATTCACCCTGTCGCACCTCCAGCAGCGGGTTGTAGGCTGCGGAATGGACGTTGGTCGGATCGAAGAGCAGCACCCGGCCGTGCCGGGACCGGAAACCCGCCGTCAGGTTCCAGTTCTCGCCCTTGATGTCATGGATGATGCAACTCCCCGGCCAGGTGAGCAGTGTTGGGACAACAAGGCCGACGCCTTTGCCGCTGCGGGTCGGTGCAAAGCAAAGGACATGCTCAGGACCGTCATGGCGCAGATAATCGCGGTCATGCCGGCCGAGCACGACGCCATCGGGGCCGAGCAGCCCCGCCGCGTGGATTTCCTTATCCTCGGCCCAACGGGCTGAACCATAGGTGGCGACATTGCGCGCCTCACGTGCCCGGATGATCGACATGAGGAAGGCAGCGGCGATAGCGACCATCGCGCCGGATGTGGCGATGATCGCGCCCTCGGTGAAAATACCCGGCGCATAGGCGTCGAAGGAAAACCACCACCAGAAGAAGGCCGGCGGATAATAGACCGGCCAGCCCGCGACATCGAACCAGGGATTGCCGAGCTGGGG
>JBAYTM010000465.1:0-2578 GCA_041675685.1 Thiohalobacteraceae bacterium | reverse complement strand
GGTTGGCGCCGACATTTTCAGCAGCCACCACGCACGGTTCGCAGGCGTAGCCGAGCGTTTCCAGGAGAAGGAGCAGCCGGTCAGCGCCGCGAGTTCGCAGATTAGCGCTCACATGGAGAGCCTTTGGTCAAGTGGTCGGTGTAGCGGCATTTTTCCTTTCTCCTTCTGGTTGCTATCGGATCCATGGTCCGAGCCCGTTCCGACGATCCGCGCGTGTCTCCAGCGCACGTATCCAGCTCACATACGGTCGCCGCTCCGGGCGGCTGCACCATGATCCCGCATGCTGCGGGCGAGGGCTCAGGAGGGCGGGACCATTCTGTTCTGCGGGCCGTTGAGGCCATGCGCTAATAAGGTCGCCCACCTGGATCCGGCGGGACTGATCACATCCCGTCGAACATCGATGCCATGTGCGGTCAGGCCGTCTTCATGGCGGCACCTTCGATCACCACGCCGGCGGTGACGTATTTCCACAAGGCGACGAGCAACTTGCGCGCCATCGCGGTGATCATTGTCTTGCGGACGCGTCCGCCGTGGCCGGCTACGCGCTGCTGGAACCAACAGCTCAGTTCGGAACCGGGCTGGTGGCGAAGCCATAGCCAGGCAAGCTGGATCATCGTCGTCCGCAATCTGGGGTTGCCGGACTTGTTGACCCCTTGTTCGCGACTGATCGAACCGCTTTGCCACGGTGTCGGCGCCAGCCCGGCATAGGCTGCGAGCTGTCGCCTGTTATCGAAGGGTCGAGACAGTCCTTCAGCCCAGATCACCGCCGCGAACTCGGGGCCGATACCTTTGAGAACCGCCAGCATTCCAGCAGAGGGGGTGGCAGGCACGGGTTCCAGCTTCAGATCGGCGTCCCGTTCCGTTTCGACCGCCTTGATTTGCTCCAGGAGCAACTCCAGACGGTCGATCTCCCTCACTATCTGTCGTTTCAGGCATGCTGGAAGTGGACGACCATCACCGGTGCGCAACTCTTCCAGATTCTGTCGCCGGTTTCGATGCAGCGGTTCGTAAGAAACACCTTGTGAATACAGCAAACCCTTGATGCGGTTGACGTGACGCACCCGCTCCGCGATCAGAACCTTCCGCTCTCGCGATGTCCGGCGAGCATCTTCCTCCTCCGGTGACGGCACGCGTACCATCGAGCATACGCGTGGCTCACCACGCTTCCATGCCAGCAATGTCCGGACGAGGGTTTCGCCATCCACCTTGTCCGTCTTTACGCGGCGGTGCCGACGCGGCGTCGCGATTGACGCAGCATCGACAACATGACTTTCGATCCCTTCGCGCTCCAGAATGCGATGAAGCCAGAATCCGTCCAACCCGGCTTCCTGAATCGTAACGATCGGAAAATCGCAGCCTGCCTTTTGACGGGCCTTCTGTTGAAGGGCAGAAAAACGCGCCAGTAAGCCGGCAACATCATCAGCCGAAACGGCATGCCGCGACATCTTCTCCCCCGCTCCGGGAGAAATCGAAGTGATCAACCACGATGAACGGCTGAGCTCGATAGAGACGAAGATCGCAGAAACCTTATTCTGTCCGATAAATTGACTGGCGTCAGACCCAATTGAATTCGTCATGCTGATTTCCCCAATGGCTCGTTGAACTGACGACTGCATAGAAGCAGCCTTCAGCGACGAACCATGGGATCTGTTCTCAAAAGCGAACCAGCGAGGGCGGCACTCTCCGACAAGCCGGACGGCTTCGAGATAGAGACCCGACCGCTCGCCTTCGATTCCCCTGCCTTTGGTGTTGGCGCTGGAGATATCCTGGCACGGCGGCGAGCCGACGATAATGTCAGGCAGGAATCCGAGGTCGGAAACAAGTCGAGCTGCCGTGAGGCCGCGCACGTCCTCGTAAAGTCTGACATGGGGATTGTTCTCCGCGTAGAGGATGCGGCGCCACTCGACGATTTCGCAGGCGGCCACGGTGACGAAGCCAGCACGATGCAGGCCGAGCGACCAGCCGCCTGCCGCCGCGCTGAACAGGTCGAGCGCGCGCATCATTCGCACAGCCCGTATTCGCTGTCGCAGAGCAGACCGTGCTCGTCCGCCTCGCGCTGCTCCTGCGCGATGAACAGGTCGTAGTTGCGGCCGCCCCGGCTGGTGCGCGACCACGCGATCGCCCTGTCGATGGTCGCCCGTCCATGATCGGCGGGATCGCCGGGCACGGTCGGCGCGGGCAGCAGCGATGCCGGCGTTCCGGCAACGGCGCTGCGGCGGGAAACGAGGCTGACCAGCCGCTCCCACTCCCGCACCCGGTCCACTTCGGCGGGGAAGCGCATGGCCCAGGCGCGCAGCTCGCGCTTCCTGACCATGATGCAGGTCGAGCAGCCGACGCGGCTCATCCCCATCGTATAGAGGGGATTGTGGCGCAGGCCGTGGCGCTCGGAGATCGCGAAGGCGTCGGCCGCCGACCAGCGGAAGATGGGCCTGTAGAGCACCTGCCGGGCGCCGCTCGGATGCCGCACGGACTGGATCGGCGGTTTCTTCGCCCGCGCGTGGCTCTCGTCGGCCCGCTCGCCGATCCAGTCGATGACCGGCAGCCCCGCGTCGAGCAGCGGGCGCTTGCGGTGCATCAT
>JBAYTM010000464.1:0-2580 GCA_041675685.1 Thiohalobacteraceae bacterium | reverse complement strand
GACCTCGGCATCATCACGCCGGAGGTCGACGCCTTACGCCTGCGCTTCGGTCTGCCCGGCATGAAAGTGCTGCAGTTCGCCTTTGGTGGCGACGCCGACAATCCCTACCTGCCGCACAATCACGAACGTCTCAGCGTGGCTTATACGGGGACGCATGACAACGATACGACGCTCGGCTGGTATGCGCAGCTCGATGAAGCGACACGCGAGCATCTGCACCATTACCTGGGGTATCCGGGCGAGAACATGCCCTGGCCGTTGATCCGCGCAGCACTCGCATCGGTTGCGGTGCTCGCCATCCTGCCTCTGCAGGATGTCCTGGAGCTCGACTCGGATCACCGCATGAACAAGCCCGGCGTCGCCGAGGGCAATTGGCGCTGGCGGTTTCGCTGGGAGCAGGTGCCGGAAGATCTGGCAACGCGGTTGCGCGAGATGGTCGCGCTCTACGGGCGCTGAACCGGGTTGCAGGCCCTGCGTGTCATTTGATTCGGTTGTGCGTACCCGCGCGCGGCGCTAGGCGGCTGCCTGCCCGCGCCTCAACGTAAGGCCCGTTGCGCCTCCTGACCTTCCTTCAAAACGACCAGATTCACTCGCCGATTCTGCTGGCGCCCGGCCGCATTTTCGTTGGGTGCCACAGGGAAACGTTCGCCATAACCCTGTATCGTCATTCGCGCCGTGGGAATGCCTTGCGAAAGGAAAAAATCGCGTACCGCCGAGGCCCGGGAGCGTGAAAGTTCGAGATTGTACTGCTCGGGGCCGACCGAATCGGTGTGCCCCTCGATCAGGAGATCGCGCTGCGGATTCGCCTTCAGAAAGTCGACTACGGGTTGCAGGTTCATCATTGCGCCGGCCTTTAGCTCGGCACGGTCGGTGGCGAACAGGACGTCCTGCAGGGTGACTTCCGTTCCGCGCTCGGTTTCGCGCGCCTTTAACTCCTGAAGCTCCCGTTCGAGCTGCTGCGTGCGCCGCTGCGCCTGTTGCGCCTCCTGGCCACGGGCCTCGAGCACTACCTGTTCCCGTTGCTGCGCCAGTTCGTCCATGCGCTGTATCGCCATGGCCTTCTGCGCGTGCGCGCGAGCGATTTCCACGCGTTGCCGGGCAAGATACGCCAAGTGAGGTACACGATCGTGGTCCCGCTGCAGCGCTTGCTCGGCCTTCTGTAATGCGTTTTCGGCATCGTGCAGGGCGACCGGCGCGTAGCGCGACACGTGCGGATCCTGCGCGGCGCTGCGATATTCACTGCGCGCCTGTTCCAATGCGGGCGGCGGAGTGGCGGCGCAGCCTACGACGCCCACAGCGACTCCCAATGCCAGGGCGCGCCATGTCAGTTTCCTTCGCTCATTGGGATGCTTCATGCTCGTGTTCCTCACTGCATGGATGGACTGCCGACTCCACGTTGCGCTTCATCGCGCAGCCGCTCGATCGTCAGCATGAGTTCCTCCGCATTGCGCTCCATAGCGGCGGCCTCGGCCTTGGCACGTGCGAGTTCGGCATCGACCAGTGCTTCGTCCGCGAAGCGTCGTGCGTCGGCGTAACGTTCGTCGTGCATGGCCGCGCGCGCCAGTTCGAGCTTCTCGCGGGCCTTTTGCATTTCCAGTGGCGCATGTTCCGTAGCGCCCTCGGTAGCCACGGCCTGATCCACCGCACGTTCCGCTTGCGCGATTTCCGGACGCGGCGGAGGCATGCTGCTGCAACCCACGACACCCGCGAGAACAACGCCCAGTAACATGCCGCTCCAGTTTCTGTGCGGTTGCAAATCGAACGGGTTCACGGCTCGCCTCCATTCTCAAGTACCGACGCCTCGCCGGTAATGCCTTCGATCGCCGCGAAAAATCACGGCGCTGTTGTCGAAAACCTAGTCTCGGATTACGCCTTGTCAAGCACGCGGCCCGTTGTAAAGGTTACGATCGCGGGTTGTAAAAATCGGCGTGAACATCGGCGTTTGCAGCGTTTATAGCGCAGGTAAGACCGCGTTTTCGCTGGCACGATGTGTGCTCTTCAGTGGAGAGTTCGATGGAGATGGCGAGCGTCGCGCGACTGTCGCGCTGCGCGCTACCGCCGCAGAGAGGTGAGATTCATGAGCGCAATCATTTCCGATCCGACCGCCGGAGTCGCGATCGCACAACGCAATCGCACGGATGTCAGCTGGGGCGCAATCTTTGCGGGATGGGTGGTCTCCTACGGGATCGCCTGGCTGCTGTTCCTGTTGGGGTCGGCGCTCGGCTTCAGTGCGATCGGATTCACCGACGAAAACATCGCTCAGGGATTGAGCTGGAGCACCGTGGTCTGGATTCTCATCACCTGGGCGGTCTCCATGTTTCTGGGCGGCCTGTCTGCCGCGTGGCTGACCGGGAACCCGGATCGGTCGATCGGTTCGATGCATGGCCTGGCGGTCTGGGCATTGGCCACGATATTGGGACTGGTCATCGCAGTCATGACCGCGGTAAACGTCCTCCAGGCAGGCCAGTCGCTGCTTCCCGGCGCCAGCATCGGACAGATGATCGGCGGCGCTCCGCAGCAGCAGTCCGGCCAACAGAATCCGGCAATGGCGCAGGCAAGCACCGCTCTGCAGGCGCAGCT
>JBAYTM010000463.1:0-2591 GCA_041675685.1 Thiohalobacteraceae bacterium | reverse complement strand
GGTCACCATGGGTCAGGAATGACTCGACGGACGGAAGGATACGAACCGCCGTCTCAATAGTCCGTCATTCCGGCGTATGCCGGAATCCATGTTTCCGAGATATTGCGCACGCCGTGGTGACAAGACGCGTTTACTGGCCTAGGTTTTGTTTTGTCGGCGCGGTGGCGTCATCGCGGCGGGCATGCCTGGATCACGACGAATCACCGCCTGGATGCCGGCCTTCGCCAGCATGACGATTAAATCAGAGTCTCTCAAAAGAAAAGGTACCGACATGTCGCACTGGCAAACCTTTACCGCTGCGCCGCATCGCATGATGATGTTCGGCGGCACGCTGCAACTGGTGTTGACCCTGCTGTATTGGGCGACAGCGCTCGCCGCACGCGAGACCGATCTCGGACTGCGTCTGGAAGGCGTATTACCGGGCACCTGGGCGCATGGTTATCTGATGCTCTATGGCCTGTTTCCGTTTTTCATCTTCGGCTTTCTGATGACCACTTACCCACGCTGGATGAACGGACCCCTGGTAGAGCGATCGCGCTATGTCGCCGCATTCCTCTGTATGGCCACCGGCATTGCGCTCGTCTATATCGGGCTGTTCACGCATGGCGCACTGATCGGGCTCGGCGCGTTACTGCACGCCTGCGGCTGGGCCATCGGTCTGTCGGAGCTCTATCGGGTGTTCCGTACGGCGACGAACCGTATGAAGACCCACGAGCGCTTCCTCAACGCCTACCTGCTGATCGGCGGGCTCGGCATGCTCGCCTTTGCGTTCGGCGTGTTGCTGAATGTGCCGGCGGCGATCCAGCTCGCCTTGACGCTCGGACTCTGGGGATTCCTGCTGCCGGTCATGATCACCGTCGCGCATCGCATGCTGCCCTTCTTCAGCAGCAACGTGATCAAGCCCTACGAGATCTACAGTCCCGACTGGGTGCTGACCGCGCTGCCGATTCTGATCGCCGGACATGTCGTTCTCGACCAGACCGGCCTCGGGCAATGGCGTTTTCTGTTCGACGCACCGCTGGCCGGTATCGCCTTTTACCTGAGCTGGCGCTGGGGGCTCGCGCAAAGTTTTCAGGCGCGGCTGTTGGCGGTGCTGCACGTGGCCTTCCTCTGGTTCGGCATCGGCATGGCGTTGCACACCTTGGACAGCCTGCTGTTACTGACCAACGCCGAAGTCGCGCTGGGGCGCGCGCCGCTGCACGCGCTCGGCATCGGCCTGATCGCGAGCATGACGATCGCCATGGCGAGCCGGGTCACACTGGGCCATTCCGGCCGGCCGCTGGTCGCGGATACGCTGGTATGGCTGGTCGGCTGGGGCCTGCACCTGACCGCACTGCTGCGCGTGCTGGGCGAATTGCCGATCCCGGACGGCTCTTTGTTCCTGTCGCTCAACCTCTGGGCCGCGCTGCTTTGGCTCGCAAGCGTCATTCCCTGGGCGCTGCGGTTCGGACCGATGTATTTGCTGCCGCGCATCGACGGACGACCGGGGTAGGGTCCGGTGTGGGCGCTTCCGACGCGGGGTGGCTAGGACGGCCAAAGTCAAAAGACTGAAACACGAAGGCGCATAAGGCGCAGACGGATTAATAGAGTAAGTGTGGCTCGGTGAAGTTCGGCGACGAATCGTTGCCGGACACCCGCCGGGGCCGAGCGAACCGACCCGCAGGCGACCAAAGCGCAATCTGGACTACCTACCCCACTAAGGAGCCTTGGACGATTTTCATATTTCGTCATTCCCGCGCATGCGGGAATCCAGAGGTCCTGGATGCCGGCCTTCGCCGGCATGACGACGACGAGGTTCTGTAACCACAAACAAGCCTTTGCTTCTGCGCCTTATGCGTCTTTGCGTTGAAAGCCGTTCAACCAACCAGGGGTTTGCAAAGCATCGCCAACCCGGCATGATGGGCGTCACAAGAAAAACGCCACTCCGCCGGACTATGGATTACCTTCTCGCCGTCAAGGCGCTACTTCTGCTGATGGCCGCAAACGGCGCGCCGATCCTGGCCCGCAAGCTTCTGCACCGCCGTTTCGAACAGCCGATCGACAATCACCGCCGCCTTGCCGACGGCCAACCGCTGTTCGGATCCTCGAAAACCTGGCGTGGCGTCTTCGCCGCGTTGCTGGCGACGCCGGTCGCTGCCTTGATCTTGTCTCTGTCGCCCTGGATCGGCCTTCTCGCAGCGGTATTTGCGATGGCCGGCGATCTGCTCTCGAGTTTCATCAAGCGCCGCATGCATTTCGCACCCAGCGACATGGCGCTGGGACTGGATCAAGTCCCCGAATCGCTGCTGCCTTTGTTGGTGATCGGCCCATTACTCGGCATCGGCTGGTCGACCGTCCTGCTCTTGACGTTGGTATTCCTGGTACTGGAACTCGCGCTATCGCAAGTGCTGTACCGCTTGAACATCCGCAAACGACCGTATTGAATCCGACCGGCAGAGCCGCCACGGCACCGGCTCGCAGGCTGTTGAGAAGCGCGATCAGGGGATGCAGCGCAAGGCGGAAACGCGCATTTTGAGCCGAATGGCACTTGCTTGAGGCAGGAATCCATTTTTCCGTCATTCCGGCGCATGCCGGAATCCACGTATTCACTC
>JBAYTM010000462.1:0-2598 GCA_041675685.1 Thiohalobacteraceae bacterium | reverse complement strand
CATCGTGGCGTCACTGTCGCACTTCCTGACTTCCTCCAGGACCTCCTGCGAGCTCAGTTGTTTTGCATCGTATTGAACCACGAGGGCATGCGGGTGCTGCTCCTCATTGAAGGTCACGGTGACCACGCCGGTCCGGGCGCGCAGGTCGCGTTCGATTTTGCTCCTGTCGTCGCAGGAGGTCTGGGGGTGAAGGTGGATCACCACGTCGGCAAGCGGGCGTGTGGCGCTGTGCATGGCAAGACTCCTGTGCGTGTTCCGAATCGTGCGATGCAGCTCGGGCATCGCCGCGGCATTGAATAAAGTGTAGACCGCACGATACCGTGCATCCGGGCCGATCGCCGTGCGCGGGCAGGTCGCCGCGCCGCATAGAAGCCGCATAGGTCAGGCGGGTTTTTTCTTCGAACCGCCGGCGCAGCGATGTGCACGCGCGAGCAGCAGGGCCCGTTCGCGTAGATTGCGGGTCAGGCTCGCCGCACGTTGGAATTCGGCACAGGCCTCCTCGAGTCGACCGAGCCGCGCCAGCAGCTCGCCGCGCACGCTGGGCAGCAGATGATAGGACTTCAGTGACGCATCCGCCGCCAGCAGGTCCACCAGCTCCAGGCCGGCGTGTGGACCGAACGCCATCGACAGGGCAACGGCACGATTGAGTTCGATGACGGGCGAGGGCGCGAGCTGGGCCAGGGCATCGTAGAGCGCGGCGATACGCGGCCAGTCGGTTTCGTCAGGCCTGTGGGCACGCGCATGGCAGGCGGCGATGGTGGCCTGCAGGGCATAGACGCCGAGGGCGTCGCCTCGCGCGTCGCATAGCGCCTGCGCGCGTCCGAGCGCCGCGAGACCGCGCCGGATCAACAGCGGGTCCCACCGCGACCGATCCTGATCGAGCAGCAGGATCGGATCGCCCCGGGCGTCGGTGCGTGCGTGCAGACGCGAAGCCTGGATCTCCATGAGGGCGACCAGGCCGTGAATCTCGGGCTCTTGCGGCTCGAGTTCCGCCAGCACCCGGCCGAGCCGCAGCGCCTCCTCGCAGAGCGCCGGGCGCATCCAGTCGTCGCCGGCGGTCGCCGAATAACCTTCGTTGAAAATCAGATAAAGGACCTCGAGTACCGACGCCAGGCGTTCGGTCCGCTCGTGGCCCCGCGGCACCTCGAAGGGCACCTGTGCTGCGGCCAGCGCCCGCTTGGCGCGCACGATGCGTTGGGCGACGGTCGATTCCGTCACCAGGAAGGCACGGGCGATCTCGTCCGTCGTGAGTCCGCCGAGCAGGCGCAGGGTCAGTGCGACGCGCGCTTCCGCGGAAAGCACCGGATGGCAGGCGGTGAATATCAGCCGTAGCAGGTCATCGTCGATATCGCGGTCGAATGCCGCGTCTGCGTCCCCGGTCGCCGCCTGCGCCAGTTCCGCCGCATAGCCGAGCTCTGCCTGTTTGCGTTCGAACAGCTTCTCGCGGCGCAAGCCGTCGATCGCGCGGCGTTTGGCGACCGCCATCAACCAGGCGCCTGGATTGTCGGGTATGCCGGTCTCAGGCCAGTGCTCGAGGGCCGCGAGGAAGGCGTCCTGGGCAATCTCTTCGGCGAGCCCGACGTCACGCAGCACCCGTGCGGCGCCGGCGATGATCTTGGCGGATTCGATCCGCCAGATGGCCTCGATGCGGCGGCGGATCTCGGCTGGGGTCACGTAACTGATGTCTTCGCGCGGCTTCGGTATCAAAGGTCCAACATCACTTTGAACCCGCCCCAGAACATGCGCATGCCGTCGAACGGGGCGTGCCGCATTTCCATCCCGGCAATGCGCGGGTCCTGCATAACCTTGGTGTTGACCCGGTCCCGGTGCGCACGCGATTTGTAGAAGATCCAGGAGAACACCACGGTCTCGCCGCGCTTCAGTTTGACGCTCTGCGGAAAGGAGGTCTGCTTGCCCGGCTGCACGTCGTCCGCGACACACTCGACGTAATGCAGTGCGCCATACTCGCGCCAGATTTTGCCCGCCCGGCGCGCCATACGGCGGTAGGCCGCGAGATTTTTGGTGGGGACTGGTAATACGAAACCGTCTACGTAGCTCATCGGTCTGTTCCTCGCGTGGCCGGTCCGGTGTGGAATTATGCCGCCGAGGCCATATGCACGACCTCCCAGATGTGGCCATCGGGGTCCTGGAAGGCGTGCTCGTACATGAAGCCGTGGTCCTGCGGCTCTCTGTGCGTGGCGCCGCCGGCCGCAATGGCGTTGTGGACTATGGTGTCGACTTCCGAGCGTGTCTCGCAGCTGAGGCATAGCAACACTTCGGTGCTTTGGGTCGCATTGCAGATCGCCCGAGGCGTAAAACTCGCGAATTTTTCGCGTGTCAGGAGCATCACGAAAATATCCTCACTGACGACCATGCAGGCCGCAGTCGCATCGGTGAAGTCGGCGTTGAAGCCGAAGCCCAGCTTTGTGAAAAAGGCGATCGACTTCGGCAGATCCTCGACCGGTAGATTGATGAATATTTTTCTGTTCACGAGCCTTCTCCTTCAGGTGCGGCCGCCATGGCAGGGACCGAGTTCACGCACTTCGACGCTGGCCCAGGCGGCGGCGGGACATGTGGCGGCTATTTCGACGGCCTGTT
>JBAYTM010000461.1:0-2599 GCA_041675685.1 Thiohalobacteraceae bacterium | reverse complement strand
ATGGCCATCACGGATGAACGCCGGCGCCTTGCCCGCCGCTGTGATCCCGAACCCGTCGAGCCATTCCCAGACCATCGACGAGAAGCCATCGTAAAGCTGTGCAGAGGTCAGATCGCCCGGCCGTCTGCCACTCATATCCCAGAGCGCGTTCGGCGTGCCGAAACCGCTCCATCCGGTAACCCAGGCGGGGGCGGCCGTCTTGGGCACATCATCGTCCCGGCACATGATGAACGCCTGGGCCCCGCACACCGGCATGTCGCAATCGAACAGACAATGCGGCTCGGCAATCATGCGCGCATTCATATAGGTCTCGCGCTCCAGTGGCTTATTCCGCCACAGCGCATCGGGGTTGTCGGCGGCGTTGCGGCGCGACAGATCCACCACGGCGAACAGATCATCCCGCGTCAGATCATGCTTCGCCATATAGGCCCAGCTTCGGCTGGCGAACCGCGCCCCAAGCGTGTCGAAGCCATAGGGACGGGTGAATTGCTGGAGACCAAAGGCATCGGTTGCCGCGCCGGTGCCGTAGCCGCCGCCCGGCATCGCGTACATGGCGCGCACACCCAAAACGAACCGGCTCGTTCCCGCAATCAAAGCATGAGCTGCCGCCGAGACCATATCGGTCGGATAGCGGCGATACAGATCGGCACCCCAGTTGAGGCTCAATCCCATGAGACTCGCAATCGTTTTGAGCGAAATTTCGTCGCCACCTTCGGCGTGAGGGGAGCCGGCATTGGTGGCGAAGGGCGCTCCGACATAGCCATCGATATCGTCTCGGCTCAGCTTCGCATCCGACAACGCGGCCACGGCAGCGTCCAATGCAAAGGCCGCAATACCCCGATCGCTGGACCGCACCAGCTCTGAGCTTCCGAACCCGATGATTGCAACCGTCATTGGGCAGCCTCGCTTGCAATGGTCGCCAACGGAATGCCGTCGCCGGATGTCTTGAAGGACAGGCTCACCGGCGTTCCCGGTGCGAGATTGCGGGTCAAATCCTCGGGGTCGCGCGCAATCAGGACGATACGCGGCTCATCTTCGATCACACATTCAGCCACGGGGGCCGGCACGCTTTGCCCCTCAAATGCCGGAACCGTCAGAACGGTCCTCCCCTTGAGGAGGACCCGCCCCGAATAGGGCAAGGTCGACAACGTGTCAGACAAGCAGTCCGGGCATCGCGGCGACTGCGGCGGCGCGATTCGCCCGCAGGAGTCGCATTGCCACAACACAACTCGTCCCTCGCGCGCACCGTCCCAGAAGGGCTGTGTTTCCTGCGTTGGCATGGGTTGCGGTGGTTTGGTCATCTCGCGCTCGTATGATTTCATTGGTAGATAGTGTATAATGGACTGACCATTATATCAATGACGCAGAACTACTTGAGCGAGACGCAGGAGATATTGATGGATTGCGCTCTGGGGACAGGATCTTTGAATTTGGTCGGACCGCATGTCGTGCAGCCGGAAACCCTGCGGATGGCCTGTCTGATGTCCTCTGGCTGTCGGATGCGCAGGCGGCGCGTTTTGAGACCTGTTTTGACAGGTCTCACGGCGAGCCGCGCGTCGATGACCGGCCTTTGCTGAGGGCGCCTGTCTTCATCAATTGCAATGGGTCGCGCGGGCACCACGCAGCTGCGACCTTTGCCCGCGCAAGATGCATGGCCCCGCGATCTGACAAATGCCCAAAGGTCTACATTTGCGCTATCGCCCTCGCAAAGACCGCCATCCCGGGGCTATGGGTCCCGACCTTCGTCAGGCTCTTGTGTCCCCGGCGCGGTGCGGACCACTGGGGACTTGAGCGGTCAAACCGCGGTTAGCCCGCCATCGACGACGATTTCGGTTCCCGTGATGTATTTGCTTTCGTCGGAGGCGAGGAACGCGATCGCGTTGGCGATGTCCTCCGGCTCGGCAAAGCGACCAAGCGGGGTCTGCATCTTCACCACCTCGATCATGGCTTCCTTGTTCGGCAACGGAACCCCGCCGTCGATGAGGTCCTGCATCGCGCCCAGTCCCAGCGGCGTGTTCACCAAAGTCGGGTGCACGGAATTGACCCGGATTTGTCGCGGCCCCAGCTCGACCGCCAACGCCTTGGACATCAGGCGAACCGCCCCTTTCGAGGCGCAATAGGCCGAGAACATCCGCCCGCCGACCAGGCCCAGCGTGGAGGACAGATTGATGATCGACGCGGTTCCGTCTTCGGCCGCCGTCTTGCTCATCAGATCCAGCGCGGTCTTGCAGCCGACCCAGACGCTTTCGACGTTGATCTTCTGCTGTTTCTGATAGGTTTCAAGCGTACAGTCGTCTATTTTCTGGGTGACCATGATCCCGGCGCTGTTGACCAGGACATGCAGCTTGCCGGATTTTTCGGTGACCGTGGCCACGGCATCGGCCCAAGCCTGCGCGTCGGTGACATCCAGCTCCAGGAGGTGCGCTTTGCTGCCGGACGAAACGATGTCATCGACAGTTTTCTGGCCGCCAGCCGCGTCGATATCCGCGACATAGGTTTCGACCCCCTGGCGCCCCAGGGTAAGAGCGGTTTCGCGTCCGATGCCGCTTGCTGCGCCGGTGACGAGCGCGATTTTGTTCTTCAATGTCAGCATAATGTT
>JBAYTM010000460.1:0-2607 GCA_041675685.1 Thiohalobacteraceae bacterium | reverse complement strand
CGGGCAACATGACCGTCGTACTCGGCCCGGGTTGGCCAGGCGTGTTGCTGCACGAGGCCATCGGTCACGGCCTCGAAGGCGACTTCAATCGCAAGGGCACCTCGGCGTTCGCCGGCCGCGTGGGCCAGAAGGTCGCCTCACCGCTCTGCACCGTGGTCGATGACGGGACGCTGCCGGGACGTCGTGGCTCGCTCAATGTCGACGACGAAGGCACGCCGACCGAATGCACCACGTTGATCGAGAACGGCGTACTGAAAGGCTATATGCAGGACAAGATGAATGCGCGCCTGATGGGCGTCGCGCCGACCGGTAACGGTCGTCGCGAGTCTTACGCGCACGTGCCGATGCCGCGGATGACCAACACCTACATGCTGGCCGGCGAGTCCGATCCCGGGGACATCATCCGCTCCGTGAAGAAAGGCCTCTATGCCGTGAATTTTGGCGGAGGCCAGGTCGACATCACCTCCGGCAAGTTCGTGTTCTCCGCGAGCGAGGCCTACCTGATCGAAGACGGCAAGGTGACCCGTCCCGTGAAGGGTGCAACCCTGGTCGGCAATGGCCCAGATGTACTGACGCGCGTCTCCATGGTCGGCAACGACCTCAAACTCGACGAGGGCGTCGGTACCTGTGGCAAGGAAGGCCAGAGCGTCCCGGTCGGCGTGGGTCAGCCGACACTGCGCGTGGACGGCCTGACTGTGGGTGGTACCAGCGCAGGATAGTGTCTGTTTTTTTGAACCGCCAAGGCGCCGAGTTGTTTTTGAACCGCCAAGGCGCCAAGAGAACTTAATGAAAAAGCACGTTGGTTTTTTTACATTAAGGAAGCTCTGAACAATCCGTCATTCCGGCGCAGGCCGGAATCCATGTCTTTGAATTTCTGGATTCCCGCTTTCGCGGGAATGACGAAACTGGGATTGATCAGCGTTTCCTTAATCCATCTTGGCGTCTTGGCGGTTCAAAAAAATCGGTTCAAGACGGCGCTGATTCATCCAACTCGCGCAGATAGCGGAACAGGCTGCGTGCAGCGGCCGGCGGTTTGTTTTTGGTTTGTTCCAATTGCGCTTGGCGCACCAGTTGGCGCAGATGCTGGCGATCGGCGTGCGGATACTGTTCCAGGATCGTCGCTAGCGCGGCGTCGCCTTCGGCGATGAGGTGGTCGCGCAGGGCCTCGAGTTTGTGGAAGCGTTGGGCGGAACGGCGGTCGGCCTGTTGGAAGGCCTCCAGTTGCGCGCGAATGGTTTCGGCGTCGAGGCGGCGCATCAGCTTGCCGATGAATTGCATCTGTCGCCGCTTGCCGCCGTGCGCGGTGATGCGCCGGGCGAGATCCACGGCCTCGCGCAGTTTCTCCGGCATCTCGATACGGTCGAGCCGGTTCTGCGGCAGTTCCACGAGCGCCGCGCCGACATCCTGCAAGGCCTCGGCCTCGCGTTTGAGCTGCGAACGGCTGGGGCGTTCGTCGGTTTCGATATCGAAGTCGTCTGAGTCCACGGGGAACGGCCGGAGTCGGGATGGACGATTATTGTAACCACGAAGGGCACAAAGGACACGAAGGAAAATCCCCACACAAACGGGAAAAACCTGGGTCCGATTCGGACGCGCAGTGTCGTGTCGACCGGAATCACCCCGGATACGCGACTGCGCCGCTGCATCCGGCCTACGCCCGCGGCGCGTCAGCTTTTACATTGAGTTTCCCTTCGTGTCCTTTGTGTCCTTCGTGGTAAAAGTCTTTTGAGTTTATGAATGAGGTTCTGAAATCGCATGAGTGAGCAAGCAGTCGCAGAAGCGCGCGGCGCCAATCTGCCGGAGCCGGCGGAGCTGGAGGCCCTGGTCGAACAGGTGCTGGACGAGGCCAAGCAGCTGGGCGCGAGCGCGGCCGAGGCCGGCGTGAGCCTGGAGGCGGGGCTCTCGGTCACGGTGCGTCTGGGCGAGGTCGAAACGCTGGAGTATCACCGCGACCGCGGGGTCGGCATCACGGTGTACTTCGGGCAGCGCAAAGGTTCGGCCAGCAGCTCCGATTTCGCGCCGCAGGCGCTGCGTGAGACCGTTCGGGCGGCCTGCGACATCGCGCGTTACACCAGCGAAGACGCATGCGCGGGGCTTGCCGACGCCGCGTTGATGGCCAAAGAGATTCCCAATCTCGACCTCTGTCATCCCTGGGCGATCGACGCGGCCGGCGGGATCGAAATCGCGCAGCGTTGCGAAGCCGCGGCGCGCGGTGCGGACGAGCGCATCACCAATTCGGAGGGCGCGACGCTTTCCAGCCATCAGGGCCTGCGTGTCTACGGCAACAGCCACGGCTTCGTCGGCGGTTATCCGAGTTCCCGCCACAGTCTGAGTTGTTCCGTCATCGCCGGACGTGACGATCAAATGCAGCGCGATTATTGGTACAGCGTCGCGCGCCGCCACGAAGAGATGGACGACGCCGAGCTGATCGGGCGCGTCGCTGCCGAACGCACGGTGCGCCGACTCAATGGTCGCAAGCTGAGCACACGTCAGGTGCCGGTGATCTTTGCCGCCGAGATCGCAACGGGGCTGTTCCGGAGCTTCACCAGCGCGATCCGGGGCAGCAGCCTGTATCGCAAGTCCAGCTTCCTGCTCGATCAGCTCGGT
>JBAYTM010000459.1:0-2613 GCA_041675685.1 Thiohalobacteraceae bacterium | reverse complement strand
TGCGATATCGCCGCTGCACGACATCCCTGTCCCTCGTCGTTGCGATGCTCTGGCTGTCGGCCTGCACGGTGCTGCCCAAGCCAGAGCCTATCGTCGTCGAACGGTATACGCTCGACCCGCAACCGACCGTACAACTGTCAGAGGATGTTTCCGACGACCGGGTGGGTCCGGTGTTGCTGGTTCCGCGGCCGCTGGTGCGCGCGGAGCTGGATACACCGCGCATGGCCTATCGCGAACAGGATTATGTCCTACGCTATTTTGCGCGCAGTCGCTGGGCGGACGTGCCGTCACAGTTGCTGTTGCCCGATCTGATCTCGGCATTCGAGGCGAGCGGGCGGTACACCGCCGTGGTGCGCACCGGTTCGGCCGCTGTTCCGCGCTTGCGGCTGGATACCGACCTGATAGAGTTCAGCCAGGATTTCCGGGTCGAGCCCAGCGTATTCCGCGTGCGGCTGCGCGTGCAGTTGCTCGATCTGGAAACGCGCGAAGTCGTCTTGAGCCATGTCTTCGCGGCCGAACAGCCGGCGTCGGAAGATTCTCCCGGCGGGGGCGCGCAGGCCGCCAACGCCGCTTGGCAGAGGTTGTTGACGGACGCCGTCGCCTACGTGAATGGGCGGTTGCCCAGTGACTGACGCGACCCACGCCGCATGTTGAACAACATCCGCGTCGTACTAGTGCATACCAGTCATCCGGGCAACATCGGTGCGGTCGCGCGCGCTATGAAGAATATGGGTCTGCGGCAGCTTTGGCTGGTGCGGCCGGCGCAGTTCCCCAGTGCCGAGGCCACCGCGCGCGCCTCGGGCGCGGACGACCTCCTGGCGCAGGCGCACTCCTGCGCCAGGCTCGAAGAGGCCGTCGCGGACTGCGGGCTGGTGATTGGTGCGAGCGCGCGCCTACGCAGTCTGCCCTGGCCGGAACTGGATCCGCGCGCCTGCGCGCAACGCGCCCTGACCGCGAGCGCCGATGCGCCGGTCGCGCTGGTATTCGGGCGCGAGCAATCCGGTTTGACCAACGACGAACTTGAGCGTTGTCATGCCCTGGTGCACATCCCGTCCAACCCGGAATATTCATCGCTCAATCTCGCGCAAGCCGTGCAGGTGCTCACCTACGAGCTCTACATGGCGCATCTCGACGGCGCCTGGCAAGGCTCGTCGCCGGAGTTCCCGCCCTGTACCGGCGACGAAATGGAGCGCTTCTACGCGCAGCTGGAACAGACCGTCATCGATCTCGAGTTTCTTGACCCGGCGCGCCCGGGCCAGCTGTTGCGGCGCCTGCGGCGCCTGTTCCAGCGCGCCCAACCCGATACCAACGAGATGAATATTTTGCGCGGCATCCTGAGCGCGGCCCAGGCGAAGGCCCGCGCCGCGGCTGAATCCGGCGACAGCTCAGCCGGTTAAGCTGTTCAGGCCGGCCTCCACCACTTACAATACTTGAGCCCGCAGATCGGTTTTTCGATCACCAAACCCGATATAATCGCTGGCTTGGTTTCTCCCTTGGCATCCAGTGACCATCATGTTCGAGCATCTCCGCGAAGACGTACGCTGTGTTTTCGAACGCGACCCCGCCGCGCGCACACGGTTCGAGGTGTTGACGACCTATCCGGGGTTGCATGCGATCCTGATGCACCGCGTCAGTCACTGGCTGTGGAACGCCGGCCTCAAGTGGCTGGCGCGTTTCCTTTCGATGCTGATGCGTTGGTTCACGGGCATCGAAATCCATCCGGGCGCGCGCATCGGTCGGCGGTTCTTCATCGACCACGGCATGGGCGTCGTCATCGGCGAGACCGCCGAGATTGGCGACGACTGCACCCTCTATCACGGCGTCACGCTCGGAGGCACCAGCTGGGAAAAGGGCAAACGCCACCCTACGTTGGGTAACGATGTCGTCATCGGCGCAGGGGCCAAGGTGCTCGGGCCGGTATCCGTCAGTGACGGCGTGCGGATCGGATCGAATGCGGTCGTGCTGAAAGACGTCGAAGCGGGCGCGACCGTGGTCGGCGTGCCGGGGCGGGTGGTGGCCGCGCGGCAGGAGGCGACCTCGCCCCATCGGGCTGCCATGGCCCGCAAGATGGGCTTCGACGCCTATGGCACGACCAAGGACATGCCGGACCCGGTGGCGACCGCCATCAATTGCATGCTCGATCACATGCACGTCATGGATCGACGCCTGGAAGAGATGTGCCGGGGGCTGAAAACCCTGGGTGCCGAGCTGGATGAAACCAAATTGCCGCCGCTTGGGCCTTGTGAAATCGAGACCACTGCGTCGGCCGCGCAAGGCGTTTCGGCGTCGGACGAAGCTGCAGACGCGCCGGGCGTCGAAGAGCAGGCCGCGGGGGCGGTCAGGCGGCCGGACAATTCTTGACTAAATTACTAAGGTATGGCATCTTAGCCGCCGGCCGGATAAAGCGGCCGCAAGTCTATCAGCTCGGATTGAATCATGAAACTTACGACCAAAGGCCGTTACGCTGTGACTGCGATGCTCGACCTCGCGTTTCACGCCGGGCCGGGTCCGGTGAAACTCGCGGAAATCTCCGGGCGTCAGGGCATCTCCCTGTCCTACCTGGAACAGCTGTTTACGAGGCTGCGCAAGGAAGGCCTGGTCGTCAGCACGCGC
>JBAYTM010000458.1:0-2613 GCA_041675685.1 Thiohalobacteraceae bacterium | reverse complement strand
TCGCGCCGACCAAGTTCGCCGTCGGCGGCGGTCATGGCGCCTCTGTCGCGGCCTACGGCCCGGCGCTGATCGACGACGACACGCCACCGCCCGCGCATGCCAAGTTTCGTTCCGGTCGGCTGGTCGTATTGCTCGGATTGTTCGTCGGCGTATGGGCGCTCGCGCTGTTCGCGCTACCGGCGGGTACGCTGCGCACTATGGGCGAGTTCTTCACCAAGGCCGCGCTGCTGACCTTCGGCGGCGCCTATGCCGTGTTGCCCTATGTCTATCAGGGTGGGGTCGAACAGTATCAGTGGCTCACCGGCCTGCAGATGATCGATGGCCTCGCACTGGGTGAAACCACGCCGGGCCCGCTCATCATGGTGGTCGCCTTCGTCGGCTTCGTGGGCGGCTGGACACACGCCGTGTTCGGTGCGGATGCATTATTCTGGGGCGGTGTGGCGGGCGCCGCCGTGGCGACCTTTTTCACCTTTCTGCCCGGCTATCTGTTCATTCTCGCGGGCGCGCCACTGGTGGAGGCGACACACGGCGACCTGAAATTCACGGCGCCCTTGACCGGCATCACCGCCGCGGTCGTCGGGGTCGTCCTCAATCTTGGGGTGTTCTTCGCCTGGCACGTGTTCTGGCCGGCAGGCACGGACAGTACGCCCTTCGCGGGGGACTTCCAGTGGTTCGCGGCGCTGGTGGCCCTTGGCGCCTTCATTGCCCTATGGAAATACAAAGTGGATATTTTGAAGGTGCTGGGTGCCTGCGCGCTGCTCGGGCTCATCTATACCTGGGCACTCAGCTAGAAGCGCGGGACATTTCGAAGGTGGTCCGTTCGCCGCGACCCCGGACCGACGCGCGAACCGTGTTCAATACGAATTCCCGGCCATACCGCGTTCCAGCACCGAGGTACTTAAAACTTCGGACGTACGGGAGATGCGAGAGCGGCGGGCGCTCGGATGTCTCAGTGCTCGGCCGTGCGGGGAGGGAGGAACAGCAAGGGGTCGACCCGTGCGTCGTTCAGGCTGACGCCCCAGTGGAGATGCGCTCCGGTCACCCGGCCGGTCTTGCCGATCGCGCCGAGCCGGTCGCCTGCTGCGACCCGCTCGCCCGGTTGCACGTCGATGCGGCTCATGTGGCAGTACATGGTCACCAAACCCTGGCCGTGGTCGACGAAGACGGTATTGCCGTTGAAGAAGAAGTCGCCGGTGTCGACCACCAGTCCCGGCGCCGGCGCGCGGATCTCGGCGCCTTCGGGCGCCGCGATGTCCAGGCCGCTGTGCGGGTTGCGCGGCTGATCGTTGAAGAAACGCCGCAGCCCGAACGGGCTGCTGGTGGGCCCGTCGGCCGGCCAGATGAAGTCCGCCGTCACCTCGGCCTGTTCGCTGAACTGACCCAGCGCCTTTTTGATGCGAACGCTTTCGGCGCGGATGCGCTTCATGTCCTCGGCGTTCGGTTCGACCTTGCGCTGGTCTTTGATGACCAGGCGTTGTGTCTCGTAGGCCTTATCGACGACGCCGAAGCGGATGCGTTCGCGGTCGCCATCGCCGCGTTCCACCTCCAGGTCGTGACTGCCCGGCGTGGTTGCGAGCGGCAGGCCGACGACGGCGTACCACTGGCCCTCATCTTGCATCACCAGCACGCGCTTTCCGGCGTAGTGGGCGCGCGGCGCCTGCGCCGCTTCACCGAGCGCGATCACCGCAACCCCGCCGGGCACCGGTTCGGCGCGCGGTAAGGCCAGAGCCCAGGCGGGAAGCACGGAAATCAACAGGAGCAATGCAGTGCGCAGCATGGCGCGCATGCTACCACTTATGCGCCGGCCGTTTGAACCGCCAAGACGCCGAGGCCGCCAAGAAATGGATTGAACCGCCAAGACGCCAAGGTCGCCAAGAACGATAGATGAACCGCCAAGACGCCAAGAACGCGAAGAAATATCTCATTGCCCTGAAAAGCGAAAGACGACGGGGGATTTGTTTTGCATTAAGGAAGCTCTGAACAATCCGTCATTCCGGCGCAGGCCGGAATCCATGTCTTTGAATTTCTGGATTCCCGCTTTCGCGGGAATGACGAAACTGGGATTGATCAGAGTTTCCTTAACCCATCTTGGCGTTCTTGGCGTCTTGGCGGTTCAAAAAGATCATCCCTCACTCTCGGCATCATCCACCGTGCAACGCAGCCGTCCGTGTGCAAGGCGCGCGTGTATTTTGTCTCCGCGCTGCACACGGCCGGCGTTCTGAAGCACGCGGCCGTCGTCGGTGGTGACGATTGCGTAGCCGCGTTCGAGGGTGGCCAGTGGGCTGACTGCGTCGAGCGCGCGCAGTGTGCCGCGCAGGCGTTGCCGCAGTCGCTGCAACTGGGTGCGGGTCGCGGTCTGCAGGCGCAGCGCCAGGGCGTTTTCACGATCGCGCAGCTGTTGTAGCCGCGGACCGGGGTGATGCCGTTGCAGGCGGGCCGCGAGGGTAGCGAGTTGTGCGCGGTGTTCGCGTTGCCCGGCGCGGACGGCGCGCAACAGGCGTTGTTCCAGTTCGTCGAGACGCTGCGCGCGTTGGCGCAGGCGCTGCCCCGGGTGTTGTTGCTGCAAGCGCTTGTCGAGCCAGTTCAGGCGTTCCTGCAGGCGCGTGAACGTGC
>JBAYTM010000457.1:0-2627 GCA_041675685.1 Thiohalobacteraceae bacterium | reverse complement strand
TCCGGGCAGGTCGCGCGGACAGCGGCGCAGTAGAAATTGCGCGGTCTCGTCCGGCAGTTCCAAACCGCGTTCGCGGGCACGCACGGCAAGAATTTTCAAGCGCGCCGCGTCATCGGGCGAATGCAGCGCGTAGATCGCCCCCGAGGCGAGCCGTGAACGCAGGTCGGGGAGCGCAAACCCGAGACGGTCGGGCGCGGTCGTGGCGGCCGCGAGCAGGCGCCCGCCGGCTTCGTGCTGGCGATTGTAAAGATGGAACAAGGCCTCTTCCCAACCACGCTGCCCGGCGACGCTTTGCAGGTCGTCGATGGCCAAGAGACCGAAGTGCTCGAGACCTTCGAGCGCCGCCGGCTCAAACTGCAGAAAAGTCGCCAAGGGCAGGTAGAGATTCGTAGCGCCGCGCTGCTGCGCGGCATGACAGGCCGCCTGCAACAGATGGGTCTTGCCGGTGCCCGGTGCGCCGTACAGAAACAGGGTTGCCGGCACGGGCTCCGCGGCCAGCGCCGAGACCGCCGCGACCGCCTCGCCATTGCGACCAGAAACGAAGTTCTCCAGCCGCGAGCCCGCCGGCAGGCGCAGGCCCAGGGGCAACTGCGTTTCGCTCATGGGAAGCGTCCGGAGCCGTGTTTTTTGTTCCAGGCCCGCCAGCTCCAGGTCCAGACGTAGTCGGCGCCGCTCAGGAGGGTCGTCGCCAGCACGCTGAAGAACAGGATCTCCAGCCAACCGGCAGGCAGGGCGTAAGCGCCATAATGAAACAGCACCGCGACCACCAGCAACAGCTGGCTCAAGGTATTGAGCTTACTGATGACCGAGGGGGCGGCCTCGAGGCGTTCAACCAGGACGTGGTAGACCGTCGCGCCGACCAGAATGATGAGATCGCGACCGATGACCACCGCGGTCAGCCAGACCGGCAAAAGACCCTGCCACGTCAGTGCCAGGTAACAGCTCACCAACAACAGTTTATCCGCGATCGGATCGAGCAACCCGCCCAGGCGACTGCTCCAGCCAAAATGTTTGGCGAGAAACCCGTCCAACGCATCCGATAACCCGGCAACCACGAACAACGCCAGCGCCGGCCCATAACGTCCGTTTAACAGATAGAACAAAATCGGCGGCACCAGCAGCAGGCGCGCAAAGGTGATCAAGTTGGGAATGTCGCGCACCTGCATGTGGATCAAGGCCGCAAGCGGTACCGAAGCATGTCGTCCATCCCACCGCGCGGAACGGGCACCAGCAGGGCATCGCCGGCCAATGCCTGGTCGAGCGCGGCCGCACCGCCCTGCACATCGACCTGAAATTCCAACTGCCCCGGACCGATCGACATCAGTCCGACCCCGGACACCAGCGCCAGACCGCGCAAATATTCGGCGACGCGGGCATAGTCGTCCAGTCCACCCACCGCTTCCACGGCCACCGTCAGCCGCGACGCCGCCAGGTCGGCATAGGACGATTGCGGCGCCCGCGGCGCCAGGCGTTGCGCCGCCTCGCCGAGGGCCTGATCGAGCAAGGCGCCCGGCGTCGCGGCGCGGTCCTGCCAGCGGGTCGCACCGCCGGCCGCGCGCTGCACCCAGCGGCCGGTCCAGGCGCCGTTCTGGCGCTGTAGCTGGCCGGCGAGCACGGCCTGCGCCTGATAACGTTCGGAGGCCTGCGCAATGCGGGTCAGATCTCCGCTCGCGACATCGTTGTAGCCGAGCCGCGTCTGGTCCTCGAGATCGGCCAACGGCAGGATCAGCTCGACACCGTGCCGCTGCGCCGCGGCCTGCAGTTCGGCTGCGAGCGGCTCGGCATCGCCGGCGCCGAGCAGCGACTGGCGGTCGCCGTCATCCACCGCAAGCCAGACCAGCAGCGGTGACCGCGTGCGGCCCCACAGCGGCAATCCGTAGTCCCGCATGGCATCTTCCAGCGCCGTCGCGTCGAACCCTGCCCGCAAGACCAGCCCTTCCACCTGCTCGTACTGATACTTCTGTAGATACCGACCGGGCTTGGCCAGCAGCGCCTCGGCGCCCGGCCGGGACAATACGGCGCGCTCGCCGCTCAGCCGCACCAGCACCTCGCCCAGCGCCTCGCGCACGCCCCGCTCACGCGCGGCGTCGCTGCGGTCCGGCACCGGTACAGCCGCCTCGTGCACGCTCTGAAGCGCGGGCAATGCGGTGGCGGTCGTCAGCAGCAACGCCGCGAGCAGCAGGCGCACACTGCGACTGCCCGATACAATCCAGGACATGATTCTCGATCCATTCATAAACTAATCCGCGACAGCGGCGACGTCCGCGGTAAAATAGCACAGAAGTTCGGGAACCAACCCCGACTTGCCGTTTAGCAGAGGAGCCCCCGTGAAGCCAACTTCGTCCAATTCCCACGCCTCCCTGAGCTACCGCGACGCAGGCGTCGACATCGATGCCGGCGCGGCGCTGGTCGAACGCATCAAGCCGGCAGTGGCGCGGACCCGACGTCCCGGCGTCCTGAGCGGCCTGGGCGGTTTCGGGGCGCTGTTCGAGTTGCCTTTGGACCGTTACCAGCATCCGGTATTGGTATCCGGAACCGACGGCGTCGGCACCAAACTCAGGCTCGCCATCGATCTCGACCGGCACGACACCATCGGCATCGACCTGGTCGCCATGTGCGTCAACGAC
>JBAYTM010000456.1:0-2629 GCA_041675685.1 Thiohalobacteraceae bacterium | reverse complement strand
GGGCCAGCGGCGTCTCGCCGCACCGACGAACTGGCCCCAACGTGATCCGCAACCGTCATCCATAAGCACCCCGCATTCGACAAAACGTCAACCTCGGGCGATTCGATATCCCGCTTGTGAAATCTTCCCGGCCCCGCGCCCGTGGTTCGTATGGCTTGAATAACATGCGCCGACATTAGGCACGGCCGCCGCGCACGACATTGAGAATACGCAATGATCAAAAGAGCGTGGCTTGTCCGGCGTGCAGGTCCGATGCGAGGAAACCGGACACCCGCGACTGGCAGGGCGCCCGCCTCAGGTGTTGATCACCTCGCCCCCATTGGGGTGCAGCACCTGACCGCTCATATAGCTTGCACCCTCGGTCGCCAGAAAGACGTAACAGGGGGCGACCTCGTCCGGCTGCCCGGGCCGGCCGAGCGGGACCTTTTTGCCGAACTTCTCCACCTCTTCGGCCGTGAAGGTCGCCGGGATCAAGGGCGTCCAGATCGGCCCCGGTGCAACGGCATTGACGCGAATGCCGCGCTCGGCGAGAGCCAGAGCCAGCGAGCGGGTAAAGGACACGATCGCGCCCTTGGTTGCCGAATAATCCAGAAGTTTTGGGCTGCCCCGGTAGGCGGTGACCGAGGTTGTATTGATGATCCTGGCGCCTTCCCGCAGATGCGGAAGCGCAGCCTTGATCATGAAGAACATACCGAACACATTGGAGCGAAAGGTCCCGATAAGCTGGTCCCCCGTGATGTCCTCGAGATCCGCCTGGCGGTGTTGCTCCGCCGCGTTGTTTACCAGGATATCCAGTCCACCGAACTCCTCCACCGCGCGGGCGATCACCTCTTGGCAGCGCTGCTCTTCGCCGATGTCCGCCTCGAGCGCCAGGCAACGTCGGCCTTCGCGTTCGACCAGGCGCCTGGTTTCGCTCGCGTCGTCGCGTTCCTCCAAATAGACGAATACGACATCGGCGCCTTCCTTGGCGAAGGCCGTCGACACGGCCCGCCCGATACCACTGTCGCCGCCCGTGATCAGCGCGACTTTACCGGCCAACTTATTGGTGCCGACGTAGCCCTTCATCTTGGAATCCGGCGCCGGCCGCATCTGCGATTCGCGGCCGGGCTGCCGCGCCTGATGTTGCGGGGGCAGGGTCGTGTCCGACGTTCCTTTGTTTTTCGGCATGCGGTACGACTCCTTCGGCTGCATCGCCGCGTTCACCACTCCAATGCGCCTGGTCCGCGCAACGCTCCTTGATGCACAAAGTCGTAACGTACCGGCACAGCTGCTATCGAGCGAGCAATCGGCATGCCACGACGACGGGTGCTGCGCCACAGCGGGGAGTACTGCATCCGCGCCGCCGCGGACGTTAAAATTTCGTCTGAACGCACTGTAACCTTTACCGTTCCGTCGACGGATACGGCAACCGAAATACGGGTATTTCGCGGATGGCGTCGTACGAATATCGATGAAACCGCTTGAGGATCCAGCCAGGCAGGAGCGCCCCCGCCGGGACGCGCGTAGAGCTCATGCGATTGCTATACCTTCTGGTGGTGGTAAGCTCTGCAACTCTGACAACTCTAAAATTATTGGCTTACAAAGTTTCGCCAAGACCGGACCCACGGTCGCCGTGTCGGCGTTTACCCGACGGGAGGCGGCAACGCAACTGTGTTCTGACTTGTTAGGGATGCCATGTCAGTCCGTGTCGACCATTTACGACCTTCTTTGCCAAAGACACCGAGCGGGATCGACGGTCTCGACCAGATCACCGGCGGCGGTCTTCCGCACGGCCGTCCCACGCTGGTGTGCGGTTCCGCCGGCTGCGGCAAGACGCTCCTGGCCATGGAGTTTCTGGTACGCGGCGCACAGCAGCACAACGATCCCGGCGTCATGCTGACCTTCGAAGAGCAGCCTCAAGACCTGGCCGCAAACGTCGCCTCCCTCGGCTTCGATCTGGCCGCGCTGGAGCGCGATGGCAAACTCGTTATAGATCATGTCCGCGTACGCAAGGACGAGATCGAGGAAACAGGGGAATTCGACCTCGAAGGATTGTTCGTGCGTTTAGGCTACGCCATCGATCGGATTGGCGCCAAACGTGTCGTCATCGATACCATCGAGGCACTGTTTTCGGGGTTCACTAATGAGGGGGCGTTGCGTGCCGAGTTGGTACGCCTGTTCCACTGGCTCAAGGAGCGTGCTGTGACCGCAGTGATCACGGCCGAGCGCGGCACTGGCACCCTGACCCGCCACGGTCTGGAGGAATACGTCTCGGATTGCGTCCTGCTGTTGGACCATCGGGTCCGCGACCAGGTGTCCACTCGACGATTGCGCATCGTCAAATACCGCGGTAGCAACCATGGCACCAATGAGTATCCGTTTCTGATCGATGCCGATGGCATCTGCCTGCTGCCTATCACTCAACTCAGTCTCGATCACCCCGCCACTTCCGAGCGGATCTCGTCCGGCGTCGCGACATTGGACGCAATGCTCGACGGTGCGGGCTTCTTCCGCGCGAGCAGCATTCTGATCACAGGCACGGCCGGCACCGGCAAGAGCAGCCTCGCGGCGCACTTCGTAGACGCCGCCTGTCGACGCGGTGAGCGCTGTTGTTACTTCTCGTTCGAGGAATCACCCGACCAGATCCTGC
>JBAYTM010000455.1:0-2631 GCA_041675685.1 Thiohalobacteraceae bacterium | reverse complement strand
TTCGTGACCTTCGTGTACTTCGTGGTTAAACCTGTATTCGTCTTTTTGTCAGTTCTTGCGGATGCGGTACTCTGCGGAGCAGGCGTGCGCGGTGAGCCCTTCGCCGCGCGCCAGAACGGACGCCGTCTTGCCGAGCTCGGAAGCGCCTTCGGCCGAACACATGATCAGACTGGAGCGTTTCTGAAAATCGTAGACCCCGAGCGGCGACGAAAACCGTGCGGTGCGCGCCGTCGGCAACACGTGATTGGGCCCGGCACAATAATCGCCGACCGCCTCGGCCGTGTAACGACCCATGAAGATCGCCCCGGCGTGTTTGACCTTTTTCGCCAGTGCCTGCGGATCGGCCACCGACAATTCCAGATGTTCCGGGGCGATGAAGTTGGCGACTTCGACGGCCTCGTCCAGGTCACGCACCTGGATCAACGCAGCCCGGCTGGTCATGGAAGCCTCGATGATGGCGCGCCGTTCCAACGTCGGCAGCAGGCGCTCGATGCTGTTGTGCACCCGTTCGAGAAATTCACTGTCGGGACTCAATAGGATCGACTGTGCGTCCTGATCGTGCTCGGCCTGCGAGAACAGATCCATGGCGATCCAGTCGGGATCGGTCTGGCCGTCGCAGATCACCAGGATCTCGGAAGGTCCGGCGATCATGTCGATGCCGACGCTGCCGAACACCATACCCTTGGCGGTCGCGACATAGATATTCCCGGGTCCGACGATCTTGTCGACCTGCGGAATGCTTTCCGTGCCATAGGCCAGGGCGGCAACCGCCTGCGCGCCGCCAATGGCGAACACCCGCGTGACGCCCGCGATGGCCGCGGCGGCGAGCACCAGATCGTTCAGCTCGCCGTCGGGCGCCGGCACCACCATAATGAGTTCTTCGACACCGGCGACCTTGGCAGGCACGGCGTTCATCAGCACCGAGGAAGGGTACGCGGCCTTGCCGCCGGGGACATACAGACCGACCCGATCGAGCGCGGTGACCTGCTGTCCGAGCAAGGTCCCGTCGGCCTCGGTATAGCTCCAGGACTCGGTTTTCTGGTGTTCGGCGTAGAGCCGCAAGCGTTGCGCGGCCGACTCCAATGCGCTGCGCTGTTCCGGGCGTATAGTGTTCAGCGCCTCTTGCAAACGCTCCGCCGGAATCTCCAGATCGGCGAGGGACGTCGCCTGCCGGCGATCGAAACGGTTAGTGTATTCGACCACCGCCGCATCGCCGCGCGCGCGCACGTCCTGCAGGATACCGCGCACCGTCTCCGAAACGCGCTCGTCGGCCGCCGCATCCCAGGCAAGCAGACTTTCCAGTCGCGACCAGAAGTCGGCGTCCGTGGTGACGAGCTGGCGAATTTCGATCATGGGCTGGGTCCTCGACGGTCCGGGGCGCATCCGCGTACCGTATGTTCAGGGGAATCGTTTGTCTCAGGCGCGCTGTGCGGCGACCGCGTCGCGCATCCGATCGACAAAATGTTGCACCCGTGCATGTTTCATCTTCATCGACGCCTTGTTGACGATCAACCGCGAACTGATGTCGGCGATATGCTCGAGCGGGACCAGGCCATTGGCCTTCAGCGTATTCCCGGTATCGACCAGATCGACGATCAGATCCGCCAGGCCGACCAGCGGCGCCAGCTCCATGGAACCGTACAGCTTGATGATCTCGACCTGCTTGCCCTGCGCCGCGTAATAGCGGCGCGCGCTTTCGACGTACTTGGTCGCGATGCGCAACCGAGCGCCGCTGGCCGCCGTCTGCGGCCGTCCGGCGACCATCAGACGGCAGCGCGCAATGTTGAGGTCCAGGGGTTCGTAGAGCCCGGCGCCGCCCTGTTCCAGCAGCACATCCTTGCCCGCGACGCCGAGGTCCGCCGCACCGTATTGCACGTAGGTCGGCACGTCGGTGGCACGGATCAGCACGATCTTCACATCGGGCTGATTGGTATCCAGGATCAGTTTACGGCTGGTCTCCGGATCGTCGCGAAGTTCTATACCGGCATACGCCAGCAACGGCAGCGTATCCTTGAAGATGCGGCCTTTCGAAACGGCAATGGTCAATATGTCTTTCATAATTCAGATACAAGATGCAAGAGACAAGGTGCAAGTAAACAAATCGCCTCGGCCAAAAGGATTTGTCTCTTGCCTCTTGTCTCTGTCGTCATGAAGGTACCCTGCGTATCTTCGCGCCGAGCTGCGCCAGTTTCTCTTCGATGCATTCGTAACCACGATCGATGTGATAGATGCGGTCGACCACGGTGTCGCCTTCGGCGACCAGGCCGGCGATGACCAGGCTGGCGGAAGCACGCAGATCGGTCGCCATGACCGGGGCGGCGGTCAGGCGCTTCACGCCGCGCGTTATCGCGGTGTTGCCTTCGACGCGCACGTCGGCGCCCATGCGCTGCATCTCCTGCACGTGCATGAAGCGGTTTTCGAATACCGTCTCGGTCACTGTGCCGACGCCTTCGGCCACGGCGTTGAGGGCGGTGAACTGCGCCTGCATGTCGGTCGGAAACGCGGGATAGGGCGCCGTGCGCACGTTCACGGCCTGGGGTCGCCGGCCCTCCATATCCAGTTCGATCCAGTCGTCACCGAGGGTAAGTTTCGCACCGGCTTCGCGCAACGACTGCAACACCGCGTCCATGG
>JBAYTM010000454.1:0-2657 GCA_041675685.1 Thiohalobacteraceae bacterium | reverse complement strand
CTGGGCCGATCATTTCATTCTGGCCGGTGCCAGCGCCTCGATAATCTTACAGTCGGCGATGGTATCACCCTGGCAGCGATCGACGCTGAGTACGAGTTGATCCCGCAGTAGCGTCAGATCGTTTATCTTCCGGTCTATCTCGACAATATGTTCTGCCGCGATCGTGTCGACTTCCATGCAGGAGGCATCGCGATTGTCAGCCAGTTTCAGCAGTTTTCTGACCTGCTCCAGCGTAAATCCCAGATCACGCGATCGTCTTATGAACGACAGTCTCTTGAGATGGGCGTCCTCGTACATGCGGTAATTCCCGCTGTTGCGGGAAGGCGCTGGTATCAAGCCTTCCTTCTCATAATAGCGGATGGTTTCGACACGAGTGTCAGTCAGTTTCGCGAGATCGCCAATTTTCATGTTGACCCTATAGTAACTTCAGGGTGCATATAACAGGCCATATCGACGCGAATCGGATCAGACATGGCGAAAGCCCACTGCTCAAAGACTGGCGAAACGCACGCGGCAATCGCCGCGCTCGCGTTTCCACGCCCTGTCGATGAGGCGACGGTGCCTGAACCGTCCGCTGTTGCGCTGGGCGATAATGCAGCCCTCAAAAGCACCTCTTTTGCCTCCGCGTGGACTTTGCGATGACAGGTCGCGGAAAATCGGCTAGAGGCCTCTCCATGTTTCGCTGGAGCTTCCTCCTTCTTTGTATGCTTGTCGCGTCGCTTACGACCGTTGCGACCGTGCATGCCAATGAAGTTCCAAACCCGACACTCTCCGCGACCCAGACCAGCATCGAATGTTCGGGTCAGGTTCACAGCGAAGGGGACGGCGACCAATCGCAGGGCGATTCAGACAAAGCCGTTCCCCATCATCATGGCTGCCACGGAGCAGCCTCCTTCCTGCCTGCCCGCGCCACCGAGGCGACTGTTTTCGCTATCGTCACGGAATCGTTGATTGCCGTCGAAGAAGCAGCTCCTGGTCGTTGGTCTGTCGGGCCTGATTTACGGCCTCCCATCGCCTGATTGAAGCTCAACTGACTGTCGCCCGTGTTCCGGGTGCGCAGATTGATGCCTATCAATCAGGAATTCTTACATGCACAGGATCATTGCGGCCTTTCTGGCTGCCACGTCTTGCGTCGCCGTGGCGCAAGCACAGGATAATTTAACGGCACAGCAGTCTGTAGGGGCTGTGTTCACTCTCGATGATGCAGTTGCGGCCGCAGGTGGAAGCGCCCCGGCAGCAGATGCGGCGCAAGCTGGGATCGATGCAGCTCGCGCTGGACGAACCGTGGCGGGCCTTCGCCCTAACCCTACGGTCCAGAGCCAGGTTGAGAACGTCGTCGGTTCCGGGCCTTATGGTGGTTTTCGTCAAGCCGAAACGACAGTCGGGATCAATATCCCGATCGAGCTGGGCGGGAAGCGTTCGGCACGCATAGCGGTAGCGGATGCCCAATCGAACAGGGCAGTCCTAATCGCGGCTATCACCCAGGCCGATATTCGGGTGCAGGTGACTGCACTCTATATCGATGCGATTGCCGCGGAACGCCGTGTCGTGACGGCACGCGATCAGCTTCGCATTGCGCAGGATGCTCTTAATGCCGCCAAGGTAAGAGTTCAGGCGGGGCGCGCTTCGCCAATCGAAGAGCAACGGGCAGATGTCGCACGGCTTAATGCCCAAGCGGGTGCGGAGCGGGCGGCCAGGCTGGCGGATGCCGCGCGAGCCAATCTCGCGCGTCGCATCGGCAGGCCCATTGTCGGGCCGCTGGATACTGCCGCGCTCGATTTGCTCCCACCGGCCTCTTACGGCCCGAACATGGTGGAAAGCGCTGGGACGCTAGCCATGGCGGCGGCCGATGCGGATCTTGCCATCGCCGACGCCGGCGTCCAGCTCGCTAAATCTCAGCGCGTCCCTGATGTAACAGTCGGTCCGGCGCTCCGGCGTCTTGAGGTCAGCAAGGATATCGCGGCGGTCTTTTCCGTGTCGATCCCGATACCGCTTTTCAATTCTGGTCGGGCAGCGGTGGCGCAGGCGAGTGCAGAACGCAGCCGCGCGGAAGCTCAGCGCCGTATGACTGCGCTCGATGTGGAGCAGGCTATCACCGATGCCCAAGCAGAGGCGGACAATGCCGCAACCACAGCGCGCAATGCCAGCGGTCCTGCACTTGTAGCGGCGCAGGAAGCTGCTCGTATTGCTCGTGTCGGATATCGCGAAGGCAAGTTCGGACAGCTCGATTTGCTCGACGCCGAACGGACCCTTGCCGACACCCGCGTCGCCGCGATCGACGCGCTCGCCTCGTACCAGAACGCCAAGGCCCGGTTGCAGCGTCTCACCGCTCCCGCGCCGGAACAGGGGAATTGATCCTATGAAACTGACAAATAGCACCGTGCTTCTACTGCCGCTGACGCTGGCCTTCCTTCTCGCGGGTTGTGGTGGCGGTAGCGAGGCCAACAATGAGGCGGCACCCGCCAACCAACAGGAAGCAAATGCTTCCCCCGTCGAGGGTAAGATAACACTCTCGCCCGATCAGATCGCGTCGGCAGGTATCCAGATCGGTCGACCCACGGTTGGCGGGGCAGGGACGCTTGAGTTGCCTGCAACGATCGAGGGTGATCCGCAAGGCACGCAGGTTGTATCGGCGGCCATCGGTGGACGTGTCGTAT
>JBAYTM010000453.1:0-2663 GCA_041675685.1 Thiohalobacteraceae bacterium | reverse complement strand
CATGAGGCGCGACAGCGCATGGTGCGGCAACAGATACTGCGGCCAGCTGAGCAGGTAATCGCTAAAGCGCGGATCCTTGTCGTCGTGGGACATACGGGTTCTGCCGGCCGATCAGTGATGCTGGTGCGGGCTATGGCCCGTCCCGCTGCTATTCGCGGCAGGGCGAACCTCGGCCGCCACCTGCTGGCGGCCGCCACCCTCGAGTCGCAACTCGATCTCGACCTGTGCACCGGACTGCAGCCACTGTGCGGGTTGCATGAGCATTAAATGCAAGCCGCCGGGCTGCAGTTCTAGGACAGCGCCTGCCGGAATCGTCAAGTGCTCCTGCGGCAGCATGCGCGCTATGCCGTCCTGGACTTCGGTGCGATGGATCTCCACACGCTGGAATTGCGGACTGTCTGCGCTCACCACGATAGCCTCCGAGGCCGTTCGGTTCTCAATCCGCATATAGCCCGCGAGCACGGTGGCGTTCGGCGGCCCTTCGCGTACCCAGGCGCCCGAAATACGCAAGGCCTCGGCGGCGCTCAACGTTGTGGTGAGGAGGCAAAGTCCAAACGCCAACGGGGCGCGGATGCTGCGGTTCATAGAGTCGCCTCGTAATAGCGTTGGAGCTTCGCGAAGTCCTGTGCCAGACCGGCCGGATCGAAGGGTAGCGACATCAACGCGTGCAGGCGCGCTCGCGGATCGATCAGCAGCACCGCAGCGGTATGGTCCATCAAATAGCCGTCGGGCCGATCCTGCTCGACTTTCAGATAGGCCACGCTCAACTGGCGCGTGACCGCTTCGATGGCGTCCGGCGCACCGGTGACTCCGAGGAATGCCGGGTTGAAGTAGGGCACGAACTTGGCCAGCTGTTCCGGGGTATCGCGTTCCGGATCGATTGATACGAAAACATATTGGGGCTCGGAATCGCCGGGCAGCCCGTCGATGTTACGCGCCACCTGGTTCAAGGAACTCAGTGTGGTCGGACACACGTCTGGGCAGTGGGTATAGCCGAAGAAAAGGTAGGTCCACCGACCTTGCAGGCGTTGCATGTCGAATGCTGCGCCCCGGTGGTCCACCAGTTCGAATGGCTGCAGGATGCGCGGCGGCTCCAGGCGGGTCGTGCCTTGACTGAGTTCCGGTGGATCGGGCGGCTTTAGCAACAGGCTGGCGAGCAGGGCGCCGGCAACCAAGGCTGTCAAGGCTACCAGCCAGAAACCGAGCGCATTGCCTTGGACGAAATGACGGCTTCGAAGTGAACACATAGTGCGGCATTATCCCACAGCCGTCAGCCAGGGCCTATTCATTCGTGATCGCCCATTCGTGATTCGCCGCGCGGGTATGGGCTATCATAACCGCCCGAACAGCCGCTGGCCCAGGCGACGATGGACAATCCCGATTCCCTGCTACAGATCCTGACGACCGTGCGCGACTACATTCGCTGGGGCGCCAGCCGCTTCAACGAACACAGCTTGGCGTTCGGACACGGCACCGACAACGCCATCGACGAGGCGGCGGTGCTGGTGATGCACGCGCTACACCTGCCGATCGACATGCCCAATGCCTATCTGGATGCGCGGCTCACACCGGAGGAACGCCATGCCGTCGTGGATCTGTTGCGCACCCGCTTCAAGGAGCGGATTCCGGCCGCGTATCTGATCGGCGAGGCCTGGTTCGCCGGGCTTTCGTTCTACGTCGATGATCGGGTGTTGATTCCACGCTCACCCATCGCCGAACTCATCGAGGCGCAGTTCTCACCCTGGACGGACGCTGCCCGCGTGGAGGCCATCTTGGATCTCTGCACCGGCAGCGGCTGTATCGCGGTTGCCTGCGCACACTATTTCCCGGGGGCACGGGTCGACGCTGCGGACATCTCGCCGGACGCACTCGCCGTGGCGCGCCGCAACGTCGATCGGCACGGTCTCGGCGATCAAGTGGATTTGGTTCGTTCGGATCTGTTCGCCGCCCTGGATGGTCGACGCTACGACATCATCGTCAGCAATCCGCCGTACGTCGATGCCGACGACATGGCCAGCCTGCCGCTGGAGTATCGCCACGAACCGAATCTGGGCCTGGCCGGTGGTGACGACGGCCTGCATTTCGTGCTCCGCATCCTGCACGCCGCCCCCGAGCATTTGAATTCCGATGGGATACTGGTCGTCGAAGTCGGTAACAGCGCGGCCGCATTGGTCGATCTGTTACCGGAGGTCCCGTTCGTCTGGCTCGAGTTTGCGCGCGGCGGTGAGGGCGTCTTTTTGTTGACGGCGGAGCAGTTGGCGGCGTCCCGGGAAACCATTGCCGCGGCATTGTCCGCATGAATGTCGGAGGAAAGCAGATGGATACGCGTCCAAAAACGGCCGCCGAGTACGTTGAACTCATCGATCAGGCGTTGTTCGAGATCGACGACTTGCGCGCCGCCGCCGAATACGACATGGAATCCATGGGGGGCGTAACGGAATTCCTGGATCAGCTCGAGCGCGACGTGCGCGGACTCAAACAGGCGATGATCGAGGAACGCTATCAGTTCGGCAATGCGGACCTCCCGTTCATGCGCATTGTCGAAGCCCAGAGCGATCAGGTATTGCCGTTCAAGTACCTGCTGCGGGTGATCAATGCCACCCACCGGCAGGGCCTGAATACCGACCCGGCCCTCTAGCAACTTGATATGTATCAACGCCGGT
>JBAYTM010000452.1:0-2664 GCA_041675685.1 Thiohalobacteraceae bacterium | reverse complement strand
CTGGAACACGAAGCCGAAGACCGTCAATACCGGCAGCGACAGGACCAGGGCGACCAGCACGACGCCCAGACGCCAGGCGCCCGGCCAGTGAATCGTACTGCGGTAGGGGACATCGGTGACTTGCGCGCGCTGCAAAGATTTCGCCTGTTGGTCAACGCCGCCGGCGCAAGCGCCGCGACAGACGCCTGCGTATGCGGCGCCGGGGAAGGCAGTTTATTTCCAGCCCGCGCGATCCATCAAGCGCACTGCATCGGCGTTGTAGCGGCCAAGTGCGGAGAGGTTGAGATCGTCGGCCTTGAACGGGCCCCATGCCTTCAGTATCTCGCTCGGTTCCACGCCTTCCACCACCGGGTATTCGTGATTGCTTTCGGCGTACCAGCGTTGCGCCTCGTCGCTGACTAGAAACTCGATCAGCCGGCGCGCCTGTTCGCCGTTGCGTGCCGCCGTCGTGAGGCCGATGCCGCTGACGTTGACATGCACCCCGCGGCCATCCTGATTCGGCCAAAACACAGCCAGCTTCGCGGCGCTGTCGCGCTCGGCGCCGGTATCGGCAAGCATCGCGGCCAGGTAGTAGGTGTTGGCGATGGCAATATCGCACTGACCCGCGGCGGCCGCCTTGATCTGATCACGATCGCCGCCCTGCGGCGGACGGGCAAAATTCGCCACCAGACCGCGCACCCAGGCCTCGGTCGCCACCTCGCCGCGGGTCGCGATCATGGACGCGACCAGCGACTGGTTGTAGATGTTGTCCGACGAACGGATGCAGATGCGGCCCTTCCAACGCGGATCGGCCAGCGCGTCGTAGCTGGACAATTCGGCCGGATCGACCTTCCCGCGTACATAGAGGATGGGACGGGCGCGCAGCGACAGGCCGAACCAATGGCCCTCCGGATCGCGGTAGCTGGCCGGAATCCGCCCTTCCAACGTTTCTGAACGCAGCGGCGCCAACAGCCCCAGTTCGCGCGCTCGGTGCAGGCGTCCGGCATCCGCCGTCAACAGCAGATCCGCAGGGCTGTTGCGGCCCTCGCTTTCCAGTCGTTTGATGAGCGCGTCGTCCTTGGCACTGACCATGTTGACCCGGATGCCGGTCTGCTCGGTGAAGCGTTCGAGCAGCGGTTTGATCAACGCCTCCTGGCGCGCGGAATAAAGATTAACCTGCTCTGCGGCGGCCAGTGGAAGCGACCAGGGCAGGGCAAGGAACAGCAGGGCGGCAAAGTGGCGTAGCATGGCGCGACTCCCGGGGATGAACGGATGATCCGCTCATCATAATGGCAATCATTCTCATTAACAATACAGCGCACATAGGGTTGCCGGCGTTGCAGCGTGCGAACCTGCGGGCGCGCTGCCGTCGCGCCGAGTACGGAGCGACGGACCGACGCCGGCGGGAGGCCGTTCGCCGGATGCCCTGACGCCGTTGGCTCAAGGGGTCGGCAGCAATCCGCGCAAAATCTGCAACAAGCCGTCGTCATCCCATTCGCGGCCGCCGACCGCGCGGTGGGTGATGCGACCTTCGGGATCGATGATGTACGTCGTAGGCAGCCCGGTGACGGGGTACTGCTCGATCACGCTGGCATCGCGGTCCAGGAGCAGGGGGAAGTCGACCGGATAGTCGGCAAGAAAGGTGAACACCGTATCCTGGTCTTCACCCACATCGACCCCGAGGAAGACGATATCTTCGTCCCGGGTCTTCTCCGCAGCGCGCTGCATCGACGGCATTTCGTAACGGCAGGGCGGGCACCAGGTCGCCCAGAAATTCAGCACCACGACGTTGCCGCGATAATCGGACAGCTTGTGCATCCGATCCTCGAGGTCCGGCAATTCGAAATCGGGCGCGGGCGTCGGTTGCTTTGCAGCGGGCAAGGTCTGCGCGGCGGGTGTCTCGGCTTGTGCGGGCGTCAACGCCATACAAAACAGCAGGATGCTCAGCGGCCGCAGCCATGGTCCAAGCCAAACAGTCTTCACGACTCCTCCGGGGCATAGGGCTCGTCCGGCGCGCATTGGACGCGCTCGATGGTCGCGGAGCGGACCTCGCCGTATTGGCGCCAGACCAGTTCCAGATCGAAAATCGTGCCGGGTGCCACATCGAACACCGACATGCCCCAGTTGTAATCCCCCGGATTGTAGACCTGACGGGTCGGAAACAGTGCCCACTCGAAGGCGATGCGTGCCGGCTGGGAAACGCCCGAGTGGGCCCACTCTTCGGCCCAATCCTCGCGCGTCTTCATGCCCCGCTGCACGTCGCCGGCCGCGACGACCCAGTCGCGCAAATTGTATTCGAGCGCGCTCGGCGTGCCGGTCTGCGAGTCGTTCTTGAAGACGGTCTGAAACACGCAGCGTTGCGCGACCTTCTCGACCGCCTCGCGCGGCAGGCCGCGGGCCAGGAAGAATCCACGCGTCTGATCCGGCAGACGTTGTACCAGGCGCACCGACATCCCGGGGGTACTGAGTTCCCAATAGGGCAACCCGGCCTCCGCGTCGATGCCCGTGCTGACCGGGCCCGGCCCGGACGCCACGGACGCGACCGGCGCAGCCGCGAGCAGCGCCAGGCAACCCATTACCGGGCCGTGATGAATAACCTGCATAGGGATATTGAACCTTGATCGCGTGATGTCGAGACGAGTTTGCACCGCCGCCGCACGGGAATCCAGCCGGCATGGCTTGACT
>JBAYTM010000451.1:0-2673 GCA_041675685.1 Thiohalobacteraceae bacterium | reverse complement strand
GCCTCTTGCCTCTTGCCTCTTGCCTCTTGCCTCTTGCCTCTTGCCTCTTGCCTCTTGCCTCTTGCCTCTTGCCTCTTGCCTCTTGCCTCCGCGACGATTAGCGCATCGTCACCAGTTCTTCGGCACTGGTCGGGTGCAGGGCCACGGTGTCGTCGAGGTCGCGCTTGGTCGCGCCCATCCGAATCGCGACGGCAAAGCCTTGCAGCATCTCGTCCGCGCCCAGGCCGATGATGTGGCAACCAACGACCTTCTCCTGCGCGCCCACCGTCACCAGCTTCATGGCGGTCTGTTCGCGGCGCCCACTGATCGCGTGGTACATGGGCGTGAAGCGACTGCTGTAAACCGTGACCGCGTCGCCGTGCTGCGCCCGTGCCTGTTCTTCGCTGAGGCCCACCGTGCCGATCGGCGGGTGGCTGAACACGATGCTGGGGACACAATCGTAGGACAGATGTCGCTCGCTCATACCGCCGAACAATCGATCGGCCAGTCGTCGTGCGGCGGCGATCGCGACCGGGGTCAATGCGATCTTGCCGTTTACATCGCCCAATGCATAGATGCCGGGCACATTGGTCGCCTCGTAGCGATCCGTGGGGATGAACCCCTCCGCGTCGGTGAGGACGCCGGCTGCCTCCAGGTTCAGGTCCGCGGTCTCGGGTGCGCGCCCAATGGCCCAAATCAATTGGTCGAAACCCTCCAGGCGTTGCGCGTTGTCGCCGTCGATGCGCAGGCTGCCGTCGTCCTGGCGAACCAGGGCGGCGACCTGGGTGCCGGCCAGGATATTCACCCCCGCATTGAGCATTTCCTCCATCAGGCTTTCGCGCAGCATGGCGTCGAAGCCCCGCAGCAGATGTTCTCGGCGCAATAGCATAGTCACGTCGGCGCCCAAGGCATTGAGCACGCCCGCGAGTTCCACGGCGATATAGCCGGCGCCGACGACGGCGACCCGCTGCGGCAACGCATCCAGTTCGAAGAAGCCGTCGGAGGTGATGCCGAGCTCCACACCCGGCACATCCGGCAAGCAAGGCGCTCCACCGACCGCGATGACGATATGCTCGGCGCTGTAACGCTCGCCCGCCACTTCCAGGGTATGCGGGTCGACGAAGCGCGCCCGGCCCTGGATCTCGTCGATAGCCGAGTCGGTCAGATAGGTGTGATACCACTGGTTGATGTTGTGGACGTAGCGGTCGCGCGCCTGTTTGAGCGCCGACCAGTCGAAGTCGTACGGGCCGACATAGAAACCGTAGCCGCGCGCGTCCTCCAATGCGTGCGCGAGCCCCGCGCCGAACCACATGACCTTCTTCGGTACGCAGCCGACGTTGACGCAGGTACCACCCAACCGGCCGCGTTCGATGACCGCACACTTGGCGCCGTAACGCGCCGCACGTTCCGCGACCGAGAGGCCGCCGCTGCCTGCGCCGATGGCGATGAGATCATACCGTTTGGTCATGGGCACTCCGTAGTCGGAAGGCTGCACATTCTAACAGGCCGCGGCGTCGTCCTGGCAGCGATTGCCCGCACGGCGAACGGGCTTTGGCCGGTGTTCCGGGCGCATGCTAGAGTACCTGGATACCTGCCTCGGCATCCGAATATCCTGCGAGGAACGCATGAGCGACAACCCACTGCTGGGCCTAACCGGCCTGCCGCCCTTCTCCGCGATCAAACCCGAGCATGTCGAACCGGCGATCGACAGCCTGCTCGCCGAATGCCGCGCCACCGTCGCGCGGGCACTTGCGGAGAACACCAGTTACAGCTGGGAGAATCTGGTTCAGCCGATCGAAGACGTCGAGGACAAATTGTCGCGCGCCTGGTCGCCGGTCGGGCACATGAACTCGGTGGTCAACTCGGAGGCCTTGCGCACGGCGTACAACGCCTGCCTGCCAAAGCTGTCCGAGTACGGCACCGAAATGGGCCAAAACGAACCGCTTTATCAGGCCTACCGGCAAATCGCCGACGGCCCCGAATATGCGCGTCTGGATACCGCGCAACGCAAGGTCATCGACAACGCGCTGCGCGATTTCCGCCTTTCCGGCGTCGCCCTCGCACCGGAACAGCGCGCGCGTTACAAGGTAATCATGCAGGAGCTCTCGTCTCTGCATGCCAAATTTGAGGAGAACCTCCTCGACGCGACCAACGCCTGGAAGCTTCAGATCGACGATCCGGCACGCCTGGCAGGCCTGCCGGAAAGCGCCATCGGTCTCGCCAGACAGACCGCCGAGCGCGAGGGCCTGGAGGGCTGGGTCTTCAACCTGGAATATCCGTCCTACTACCCGGTACTCAGCTACGCCGACGACCGGGCGCTGCGTCGCGAGCTGTATACCGCCTATGTGACCCGTGCCTCGGACGAAGGTCCTCACGCCGGTCGTTGGGACAACGGCCCGATGATGGAGGAAATCCTCGGGCGTCGTCACGAGGCCGCGCAGTTGCTCGGGTTCGAGAACTACGCCGAGCGCTCGCTCGCGACCAAGATGGCGCAAAGCACCGATCAGGTCATGCAGTTCCTCACTGATCTCGCCGAGCGTTCACTACCCAAAGCCCGTGCCGACCTGGACGAATTGCGCCGCTTCGCGCGAGCGCAGTCCGGCGCCGACGAACTCGAGTCCTGGGACGTTCCCTATTACTCGGAGAAGCTTCGGCAACAGAAATACGCGATCTCCCAGGAGGAGCTGAAGCCCT
>JBAYTM010000450.1:0-2673 GCA_041675685.1 Thiohalobacteraceae bacterium | reverse complement strand
TCGCTCCCGATCTAAGGCTGGATTTTCACGGACATAATGATTACGGTCTGGTTACCGCCAACTCACTGGCGGCGGTCAAGGGCGGCGTAACCGGTATCCTGGCCGACGAACTCGATCGTAAATCCATCGGCACAGCGCTGCGCGCCCGTCACACCTGGGCGACCACCGGGGAACGCACCGTTGCCCTGTCCCGTTGCGGCAACCACATTCAAGGCGACGAGTTCGAGCATCGGGGGCCGGCCGAAGTGAACTATCGCTTCCTGGGCGACGCCGGCTGGGAAGAAATCGTCGCCTACGATCACGAAGGCGAGTTCTTCCGCCGCAATCTGGTCGAGGAGACCGGGTACTCCGAGCGCCGTATTCGCGTCCGCTGGGGCGGTGCGCGCATCAAGGATCGCTATCGCTGGGCGGCTTGGCGCGGCAAGATCACGATCACCAACGGTGTCATCAACGGCTTCAAGGGGGTGAACTTCGAGCACGATGAAGAGAGCTGCTGGCGCGAGGGCGCCACCGTGATCCGCTTCCGTTCCGATACCTACGGCGATGCCGACGCAGTGGAGATCGATCTGTCGAATCTGCGCCATTGTCGCATTCGTATCGAAGGCACCATCGACGGTTACGTGAAAGTCGGCGATCCGCTCAAAGGCAACCCCTTTCCCCATTGTCCGGACTTTGTCTGGGAAACCACGGGCGAAGAGTTGCTTGCCGACGCCGAGCTGCGTCACGAACTTGGCGGTCAGGATCTCTTTCTCGCCATCGAGCGTATGTCGGACGCCGCGCTTCCTCGCGATGTCGCCGGCAGCATCCAGGTGGAGCCGTCCAACGGCCCGCACGGCTTCCGCCCGGTTTATTTTGCAGGACGCCAGCGCAACAGTACCTACGCCTGGGCATCGGCGATGTTTATCACGTTCAAATAGGCAGGGAGCCGTCCGGACCCTGCGGGGTCCGGCGGCGGCCGGGCGCTGCAAGAATGCCGATGCGGACGGCATAACAGGGTATCCGTCACCCTTCTCCAGGTGTACCATCGGTGACACTCCGTGAAGCGGAAAAGCCGACGGAATCCCGATGGAAAGCGCAGCGCGACGTATCCATGCGAACCTTGCGCAGCTGGCCGCGCAAGGCGCAAATGTAGGACAGATCGCGGACGCGTCCGTCGCGACCTGGCGGAGCATCGACGCCGTCTTGTCGCCCATCATCGGCCAGCGCGGCGTCGCCGCGCTCTACAAACGCAGCCTGTACCTGTCACGCGGCGATCATCCCTGGCTGGCCGTCGCCGCCGAGGACGCCCTCCAGCCTGATGACTTCGCCACGCTGCACAGGGCGCTGGCCAAACAGACGAGCGTCAACGCGGCGGCCGCAAACGGCGCCTTGCTGACCACCTTCTCCGACCTCCTCACCAGCCTGATCGGCGCATCGCTCACCGAGCGGCTGCTGCAATCCGTTTGGGACCATCCTTCCAGCGGCCATGCCGTGCCGGAGAACACGCCATGACCACCACGGGTAAAGCGACCATCAACCGCCTGACAACGGGCGTGCAGGGACTGGACGACGTGCTCGGCGGCGGTCTTCCCGAGTACTCGTTCAACATCCTTGCCGGGCCACCCGGCTGCGGCAAGACCACGCTGGCGCACCAGATCATGTTCGGGTTGGCCACGCCCGAGCGCCCGGCACTCTACTTCACGGTGCTCGGCGAGCCGCCGCTGAAAATGCTCCGCTACCAGCAGCAGTTCGCGTTTTTCGACAGCGAGAAGATCAACGATTCCATCCGCTTCATCAACCTCGGCGACGATATGGCCGGCGGCAACCTCGAGAAGGTGCTCGGCCGTATCGTTGCCGCCGTGGAGGCGCACGGCCCCTCGCTGGTCTTCGTCGACTCGTTCCGTTCGGTCGTTCTCGCCAGCCAGGGCGCCGGCAACGGGTTTATCAGCCTGCAGCAGTTCACCCAGCAGCTCGGCATACTGATGGCGAGCTGGCAGGCGACGACCTTCCTGATCGGAGAGTACTTCACCGAGAAAGATCCGAATCCGATCTTCACCGTCGCCGACGGGTTGATCTGGTTGCGCCAAAGCGTGGAGCGCAATTCCATGGTCCGGAAAATGGAGATCATGAAGATGCGCGGGCAATCGACGCTGCCCGGGCTGCACACGTTTCGCATCACTGAAGCAGGCATCAAGGTATTTGCACCCGCACGCCCCGCCCTGCCGACAGACACGGCGTCGCCCTGGCCGATACGCGACCGCCTGCGCATGGGCGTGCCCGGTCTGGACGAGATGATGGGTGGCGGCCTGCCACGCGGCTATTCGTTATTGATCGCCGGGCCGTCCGGGTCCGGCAAGAGCATCATGGCGTCCGCCTTCCTGGCCGAGGGGGCGCAGAACGGCGAGACTGGCGTCATTGCGGCCTTCGAGCAGCGCGCCAGCCGCTCCCGCGGCCAAGTCATCGATGAACTCATCGCCAGCGGTCGTATCGGCGTGATCGATACCCGGGCAGCGGATCTGTCGGTGGACGAGATCGCCACGCTGATCGTCGCGGAGGTCCACCGGCTGAAGGCGAGCCGCGTGGTCGTCGACTCGCTGTCGGGCTTCGAGCTCGCCCTGGCGCCCACGTTCCGTGAAGACTTCCGCGAATCGATGGCACGCATGGTGGCGGTTCTGGCCAGCACCGGCGCCACGG
>JBAYTM010000449.1:0-2681 GCA_041675685.1 Thiohalobacteraceae bacterium | reverse complement strand
CGCCTTCAGATATTCAACAATATGCGGCTCGACGCCGGCATTGCGGATCATCGCCAGCGTGTTGCGCGATGTGCCGCAATCGGGGTTGTGGTAGATGATGACGTCCATGATCGGCCTCACGCAACGTCAGGGCGCGGCGAGGTTGCGCCTTCGCTGCGGCCGATCTCGCGCAGCTTGGTGCCAAGCGCAGCCTTGTCGAGGCTGGCCACCGGCAGAGCCGTCAAGACGGAAATCCGGTTTCGCATGTAGCGGAAGGCGGCGACGAACGCCTTTTCCTTTTCGATGTCCCGTCCGACGACGGCAGCGGGATCTTCGATGCCCCAATGCGCGGTCATCGGCTGGCCGGGCCAGACCGGGCAGGCTTCGCCGGCGGCGTTGTCGCAGACGGTGAAGACGAAATCCATGACAGGTGCGCCGGGTTGGGCGAACTCCTCCCAGCTCTTCGAGCGGAAGCCTTCGGTCGGATAGTCGAAGCTTCCGAGCACCTTCAGGGCGAACGGGTTGACCGCGCCCTTGGGCATGCTCCCGGCCGAGAAGGCATGGAAGCGACCAGCGCCGTCCTTGGCCAGAATGCTCTCGGCCAGGATCGAGCGGGCCGAATTCCCCGTGCAGAGGAACAGGACATTGTAGATGCGGTCAGTCATGGGCGGCCTCCTTGTCGGCGAGGATTTGCGGTGGGCAGCAGGGGGACAGATCGGCGATCAGCGGCGCGCAGATCTGGGGGCGGCCGCCGCAGCAGTCCTTGACGAGGAAGCTGGTGAGCGCATGCACAGCCTCGAGCCTTGCCCGATAGATGATCGAGCGGCTGTGCCGCTCGGCCTCGATCAGGCCGGCGCGCGTCAGCGTCGCAAGATGCGTCGACATGGTGTTGTGCGGGACGTCCAACCGGCGGGCGATGTCGCCTGCAGCTAATCCGTCCGGTTCGTGCTCCGCCAGCAGGCGGAACACGTCGAGGCGGGTCGGTTGCGCGAGCGCGGCGAACGCAAGGATGGCGGCATCTGATTCCATATGTCGAGACTAATCGACATATGGTGGTGAGTCCAGAGGCACGAGTTGTCCTTATGGAGAATGGCAGGTTATGCCGGGCCTATGCCTAGCCGCGACAGAAAGCGGGAAGCGAGCCCGACGGAGAGTCCAGCTCGCTATCCCATCAACTCGTCAAATCGCCTAAGCGGCCAAGGGCAAATCTTGTCTGTCCCCGCTGGGGTCTTCCACCGCCTTCTTGAGGAAGTGAGAAAGTGCGGCCTTTCGGGAATTCCGATCTAGAGCGTAGGCGGTCTGCTTGAACTTGACCCCATCGAGCAGCCCCTGAACGTAGCCGGAGATAGTGTCGGCGGCCATGATGAGGGCGGTGTCGAGCGAATGGATGTATTTGCTCGTGACGGTCCCCTTTGAGTGACCGACCAGCGCGGCGATGGTGACCTCGGTGAAGCCGAGATCGTTTGCGATGCTGGCGAAGCTGTGACGCAGGACGTGCGGCGTTACATCTGCCAGCGGCGAGTCCCGGAAAATCTGCCGCCAGTGATTGGGGAATCCGCCAAAGGCGTTGTCCTCGCCCTGGCCGGGGAAGACATAGCTGCCCGTCGCGGTCTTGCGGCGTTCCTCTAGATACTCGACCACGGCGAGGCCGATAGGACGGATGGAGGCGCCTTCCTTACTATCCTCCAGACGCATGCAGCTCGCGTCAGTGTCCGCCTCGGTCCACTTGAGACCGATCATCTCGCTTCGGCGGCAGCCGGTGAGCGCGATCTGTCGGATGATCTCGACCGTTATCCCATATTTCGGGGTTTCGGCCGCTTCGCGCAGAATCTCGCCGAGCGTGCGGTACTCCGCCTCGGTGAGACGACGGTCGCGGACATTGTCCTTGGGCTTGCGGATGCCGTGCACGGGATTGGCCGTGATGATCCCTGCCTCCATGGCGTAGGTGAAAATGCCGCCGACGAGTCCGAGCGTCCGCGTGGCCGTACCGGCGCCGCCTGTCACGACGGACTTGCCGCGCAGCTTCTTGGTCTTCACCGACACTGCCGTCTTGCCCGCCATGATGTCCTTCAACACCTTGGTCATGTCGGCTTTGACGAGATCCTTTACCCGGCGCGTGCCGATCAGCGGAATGATGTGTCGATGAATGCGACCGGTATCGCTGACGATGGTCGTTGCCTTTTTCGGTCGGCCTCCCTTTCCGAGAATGAGACCGGCTTCGAGGTCCTTGAGATACATCGCGCACAGTTCTTTGACGGTGATCGCCTGATGATCCAGCAGGCGTTCCTCGGAGGGGTTATCACCCTGTGCGACGCGACCGAGTTGCACCTTAGCTTCCTGCCGGGCTGTCTCCGCCGTCCACACGCCATGAAGGCCGATTGTGAAGCGGCGGGTTCGACCTGCGGCGCGGTATTGGATAAGGTAGCTGCGTTTACCGGACGCGAAGATGCGAAGGCCGAAGCCGGGAAGTTCGTCGTCCCAGATGAAGTAGTCCTTCTCGCGGGCTACGGCAGCATCCACGACTCGTTTCGTGAGCTTGGCCATTACGCGATTTCCCCCTGGAGAGCGGGCTGTTTCCGCGGAAGCACCACGGAAGCAGCCGGATGAAAGTCGGAGCGAAGTGTCGGATATGGATTTCGGCGGGAAAAACCGGATTGTCCATACGTTTCAAAGCGTTGTAGTATCATGGCGTGTCCTAGCGT
>JBAYTM010000448.1:0-2687 GCA_041675685.1 Thiohalobacteraceae bacterium | reverse complement strand
GCTTATCGCGAGGAAGCGGTAATGCGGAGGAACGCGGCGTAGTCCTGCAAAGCTGCGGAACATTTCGCCACGTCCTTCACATTATTCTATAGGGTGTCGAGCCATCCCATCAGATTGGCATCTCGCTTCCACGAAGGTGGCACGTTGCTCGCCGCCGGGGCGCCAACCTGTTCCAGCGCCTTTCGTTTGGTCTCCAGATTGGCCTGAGCATAGTGATTGGTCGTATCGAGACTGACGTGCCCGAGCCAACTGCGGATGACGGTGATATCGACTCCGGCGGCAACGAGGTGGACGGCGGTCGCGTGCCGGAAGCTGTGAGGCGTAACGTGTTTTGACTGGAGGGTCAGCGTCGATTTCGCGGCTTGTTCCACGTAGGCGTTGAGCTTGAACCGCACCCCTGACGCCCCTAGCGGTTCACCGTATCGATTGACGAAGATCCGCTCATCGGGCGCACGCGGCTGTCGCTCCAGTAGCTTCCTGAGCAATGCCACGGTTTCTGGCCAGAGCGGGCAGATGCGTTCCTTGCGCCCCTTGCCGTAAAGACGCACGAAGTTCGGTGCATCGAACCGGATTGCTTCGGGACAGAGGTCAAGCGCCTCTTGGATTCGCGCGCCACTGTTATAGAGGAACGAGAGCAGTACATGGTCGCGCAGCCCTTCGAGTGTCGATCGGTTGGGCTGGGCGAGGATGGCCTCGACCTCCTCGGGCTCGAGGTAGCACGGCGCGGAGGTGGGCTCCCGCTTCAACGGAACAGCCAGGACCTCTGAGCACTGCGCGATGTATTCCGGATTCTTGTCCGCCACGAAGCTGAAGAAGCTGCGGATGGCGGCCAGTCGGCAGTTCCGCGTGCCGATCGTGGTCTTGCGGCCATGCTCGGTATGATGAAGGAACGCGCGCACCTCGCCGGCCGAGACGTCGGTGAGCGTCAGCCGCGCGACCCCGCAGCCTTTTCGCTCCGCGACGAACCGAAGCAGCAGCCGCCAGGTGTCGCGATAAGAGCGGATCGTGTGGATTGACGCGCTGCGCTGCTCGGCCAGCCACTCCTGGAAGAACGCCCGCAACAACGCGGGCAATGGATTGCCTTTCCTCATGGCCGCGCCTCCGTGACAAGGCACGGGGCGCCGAGCGCGCGGAACCGTTCACTGGCTTCCTGCAACAGATCCTGCGTGACGGTGATGTAGACCAGCGTGGAGTGGAGATCCCGGTGCCCCATGTAGGTCGAGAGGAAGTGCAGTTTTTCCTGAGGGTTAATGCCGGACCGGTACCACTGGAGGATGCGGTTCACCACCATCGAGTGACGAAGGTCATGGACCCGCGGCCCGGTCCGGCCCGAAGCGGGCTTGAGCCCAGCACGGCGCATGACGTTGGTAATCATTGTCGTAACCGCCTCGGGCCTGTAGCGGTCATTTAAGTGGGCATGCCAGAACAGCCCTGATTTCGGGTTCTGTGGGCCGCCAGCGCGCCGCCTCGCATCGATGTACGCGCGCAGTTCGACCGCGACACTGTCGGATAGAGGCAAGATCCTGGTCTTGTAGAACTTCGTTTCCCGGATCGTGATCGTGCTTGATTGCAGGTCCACGTCACCAAGATCGAGCCATGCCAGCTCGCTTCGCCGTAGCCCGGCACAATAGGCCAGCATGATCATGGTGTAGAGGGTCAACGGCCGCAGCGGAGCGTCCGGCGACGGATAAGTCCGTGCGGTATCGAGCATACGCCGAACGTCAGCCGGGCTGAAGATATGCGGTTGCCGATGCTCCCGCGCTACTTCCCGCTCTGGCCGGGGATTGAAGCGCTTTGGCGGGATAGTCGGATCGAGGCGGAACCGCGCCTTGGTCAGGATGCGCGCCAGCTTCTGGCATTCAGCCGCGTGGTTGCGGGTCGGCTTGGCAGCCGCCCAGCTCGCAATCATTGCCTCAAGTGGTTGCTCCGCGAGGTCGGGACGGGCCTGAAGGAACCGATCGAACCGCAGCAGCCAGTGAGCCTGCGCTTCATATTGATATCCCCGGCTGCGCATCAGCATGACATGGTCTTGCATGAAGTCACCCAGCACGCTGCCGAAGGGCGCAGGCCGTCGTAACGCGGCCAAGGATTCGTCGGGATTCGGGGAAGCCAAGGCCCGCCAGATCGGCTTGCTTTGCTTGACGTTGTACCGACGGCGAAGTGCAGCAACAGGGTTGTCGGCGATCAGCCCGATTTCGACGAGGTGGTCGAGGAAGCGGTCGACAATGCAGACCTGATTGAGCAGCGTCGACAATCGCCAACGTTTTTGCATCTCCTTCAGCCAGGCGTCGAGCATCTGCCGGTCCACCGCCGGATGCCGGCGGGCAACATCTTCGAAGGTGCAAAGGAACCAGCGATATGTCGGTACGCTTCCCGGCCGGAACTGCGATTTTACCAGGAAGGCGTCGACGACGGTGCGATCGGGATCGTGCCAGGCGCTCATGACAGCACCTCCATTCCAGGCACCTCGAGTGCCACGGCTCGGAGATCATCTGTTGCCAGTTTGAGATAAGTATTGGTGGATTCGGTGGATCGATGCCCGAGCACGTCGCCGATGATCTTTTGCGGGACCGATGCCCGCAGCATTTCGACCGCACGTGCGTGGCGGAAGACATGCGGCCCCCGCTTTCCTGCTGGCACTACGCCTGCGGCGGCCAACCGACCGCGGATCATGCCGTACAGGTTCG
>JBAYTM010000447.1:0-2703 GCA_041675685.1 Thiohalobacteraceae bacterium | reverse complement strand
TACCCGAGCCGACCGCAGTATTGACTGCCTGCAGCGCCTCGGACGACGCGCGCGCAATGTTGGTGACGGTGGAATCCAGCAGGCGGCTATGCGTATCGTTCAACCGCGTACGGACACTTGCGGTCGTGCTGCCCGCGGCAATCTGGCTGACGATGCCGGACAGTGCACCGATCTGGCTGCGCGAATCGAATTGGCGAACGGCGCTCAATAAGCGCTTGGCCTGCGTCAGCATGGCCTGCGGCACGACGACACTGTTGGTGAATGCGGTCGTCGCCGGCATCACGGTCCGGATGGCGTAATCCATCGCGCCTGTGGCCAGGGTGCCGTTCACGTAGAGCCGATTCTGCAAGCCTTCGACGACCACTTGTGCGGAAACGACATTGGCCACTGCTGAGACACGTGCGTTGGTGCCTGCCGCACCGCGTCCGTCGAGGCGACCATCGCGCAGGTCGGCCGCCAGCGCAACTATGACATTGTTGTGAGAGTGACTATGGCCCGCTTGCGCAAGCGCCGTACGGGTGCGCCGAATCACTTCACTAACCGCTTCCGACGAGCGAACTATATTGGCGATATTCTGGTTCGTGATCGCCGCCTTCATCGGATCCGGAACTGTGTTGGTTAGTAACCCGAAATTGAACTCGCGCACTACAATCTGAGTCGCGGCAGTGACGTTAGCGGCATTCAGGCCATTGGTCATGGTGCGCGCCATTTCGACGATCAAAGTACTGTAGGGATTGACATTGACACGGGGTTGGCTGCTGGACAGGGCGACCGCCTTGAGCGTGAAGTCGAGGGGCATGCCGGTGACCAGGTCGGTGCCACGTATCGCTTCAACGCGCACGGGGTATGGAACGCTGGATTGGAAACTCAGCGGATAATTCGCGAAAACATCGACTCGGCTGTTGGAGGTGATCAACGCGTTCGCGCGATCAAAGAAGAACAGATCTGCGCCAATAACAGGCGCCGCGCCGATCGCCCCACCGTACCCAGCAAGGGAAAGCACTAGCGCGCCTAGCGATGTGCATTTGGTAAAAAATCCACTACTTTTCAAACAATTCCGCATCTCGGGGTCCCCGGTTGATAGCTTTGAATCAGACCTGATCGAGACCAACGATCTCGGCAGCTCCATGGCCAGGTCCGGCCGGCGATAGAATCGGCGTCCTGGGCTTGCTATACGGGGAAGCGTTTGGCACTCCAGTTGCGAGACTGGTCACAAAACGCAGTATTGGCATGGAAGGTGCTGATAAATGCCGGCTTGATGCGGAAAGCATTACAGATCGTGCAAAGCGAGGGGCTGTTCGCAGCTAGTGGAACAGCGTAGAGGGACGTCGCGTGAAGGATGTGTTAAGGCGAGCGCAAAGTGCGCGGAGAAAAGCGTAGCGCTTGTACGCGGTGAAGTTGAGCCGGTCTATATCTTCTGTTTCCGGAGCGCCGTACGTCGTGCTGCAACTTGCTTCGTTCTACTTCATTTTCGCTTAAGTCATCACTAACTAAACGCGAGCCAGGCAGCATGACTGAGCCGCGCCTACGAGCGCGCTCTATTCAGCGATCTCGAGCAAAGTTTCGTCGGGATTGACGCTATCGCCCTTGACGACGTTAATCGCCGCGACAGTGCCGGCTATGGGCGCTTGGATTTCGGTTTCCATTTTCATCGCTTCGGCGATCAACAGCGGATCACCCGGTTTTACGACGGCGCCAACCTGCACAAGCACTTCGACGATGGTGCCCGGCATGGACGTCGTGACCTGCCCTGGTTTGCTGGCGCGAGGTCGTTTGCTGCCCTTGTGCCGCGGCGGTGTGGCGGTCTCGTTGCCGTTCGCGGCCGGCTGAAACTCTTCGAGCGATTCGATGAGTATCTCTTCCGGAATCCCGTCGACGGTCAGATAGAACGGCCGTTGGTCCTGATGTGGATGGCCGGAGCCGGTCACGCGTATGTGGTAGGTCTCGCCGTGCAAGGTCACATTGAATTCGGACGGCCTGCTCGGGCCATTGGCCTGCGGCGAACGCGGTGGCTCCAAGGGCTCAGGCTGCAGGGCGTTCTGCGCACGCTTCTCCAGAAAATCGCGACCGATCTCCGGAAACATGGCGAAGCTCAGTACGTCTTCTTCGCTATGCGCCAGCGTGCCGATCTCGGCGCGAAGATTATCCATTTCAGGGTCTAGGAGGTCGGCCGGGCGCACCTCGATGACGTCTTCGTTGCCGATCGCCTGCTGACGTACGATGGGATTGACGCGACCTGGTGCGCGCCCGTAACGGCCTTGGAGATAGAGCTTCACTTCATTGGTGATAGTTTTGTAGCGCGCGCCGGTCAACACGTTCAGCAAGGCCTGTGTACCAACGATTTGGGAGGTCGGCGTCACCAGCGGCGGGTAACCCAAGTCGTGACGCACACGCGGAATTTCCTGGAACACATCGCTCATACGACTCAGCTCGCCTTGTTCACGCAGCTGCGTATAGAGATTGGAAATCATCCCGCCAGGGACCTGATATATTTGTACTCGGGTGTCGAGTCCGGTGAACTCGCTTTCGAACTGATGGTACTTTTTGCGCACTTCGCGGAAATAAAAGCCGATCTCCTGCAATAGCTCCAGGTCCAAGCCGGTGGCGTAATCGGTATCCGCCAGGGCCGCGACCATACTCTCGGTCGGTGAATGACTCGCGCCACCGGCAAACGCCGATATCGCTGTGTCGATATGGAGGCAG
>JBAYTM010000446.1:0-2723 GCA_041675685.1 Thiohalobacteraceae bacterium | reverse complement strand
GAGGCGCGTTGGCCGCCCAAGCAGCTGCAGTGGTTCATCAACGGCAAGAAAGAGGAAGGCCTGCGTCCGGACCACATCGAGCATTTCGACGATCCGTTTGTCAAACAGCAGTTGCGCGTCTACCAGGCCTATGAAGAGGTCTGTCAACGCACCGGCTTGATCGACTTCGCGGAAATTCTTTTGCGGGCACACGAGCTCTGGCTGAAGAACCCGCAGCTGTTGCAACACTATCAGCAACGTTTCCAGCATATCCTGGTCGACGAGTTCCAGGACACCAACGGCATCCAATACGCCTGGCTGCGGTTGCTGGCGGACGCGCATCATCGCATCTTCGCGGTCGGCGACGACGATCAATCGATCTACGGCTGGCGCGGGGCGCGCATTGAAAACATCCAACGGTTCTCGGAGGATTTTCCCGGCACCCTGGTGCAGCGTCTGGAACAGAACTACCGTTCCACCGCGACCATCCTCGCCGCGGCGAACGCACTGATCGCCAACAATCAGGGACGGATGGGCAAGAATCTCTGGACCGATGGCGCGGACGGCACGCCGATCCAGTGGTACACCGCCTACAACGAATACGACGAGGCGCGTTTCGTGGTCGACCGCATTGCGCAGCAGGTGGAACGCGGCCAGGCGCGGTCCGACTGCGCCATTCTCTACCGCTCCAATGCCCAATCGCGCACCTTCGAAGAACAGTTCATGCAACGCGGCATCCCGTATCGCGTCTACGGCGGACTCCGCTTCTTCGAACGCGCCGAGATCAAGGACGCGCTTGGTTACCTGCGACTGGCGGCGAACCGCAACGACGACGCGTCGTTCGAGCGCATCGTCAATCAACCGCCACGCGGTATCGGCGAGCGCACCGTGGCCACGGTGCGCGAGTACGCCAAGCAGTTCGCCATCCCTTTGACCGAGGCCGCGCAGCGGGTGGTCGACGAGAAGGCGTTGCCGGCCCGTGCGGTCGGCGCCCTGACCGAGTTCCTCAAGCTTATCGAGACGCTGGGCGCTGGGCTTGGCGATCTCGAATTGCATGAACAGGTCGAGCAGGCGATCCAGGCCGGCGGCCTGGTCGAACATTACAAGAAAGAGAAGGGCGAACGCGGTCAGGCGCGCATCGAGAACCTGGAGGAACTGGTCAACGCGGCGCGTCAGTACGAGCCCGAGGACCAGGACAGCGAGATCGAGATGGACCCGCTGTCGGCATTCCTCACGCACGCGGCGCTCGAGGCCGGCGAAGGCCAGGCCGACGCCTGGGAAGATTGTGTGCAACTGATGACGCTGCATTCGGCCAAAGGCCTGGAGTTTCCGATGGTGTTCCTGGTCGGCCTGGAAGAAGGTCTGTTCCCGCACCAGATGTCCATCGAAGAACCGGGGCGCCTCGAAGAGGAACGCCGACTCTGCTACGTCGGCATCACGCGCGCACGCCAGGAGCTGGTGGTGAGCTGCGCCGAACGCCGCCGCCTGCATGGCACGGAGTCATACGCCCTGCCGTCGCGCTTCCTGCGCGAGATTCCCAAGCACCTGATCGAAGAGGTGCGCCCGCAGGTTCAGGTCTCCCGTCCTCTGTACAGCACCGAGCCGCGCAGCCGCATCGTTGCGGAGGAGCCGACCGGCGCCCTGCAACTCGGTCAACGCGTACGACACGGCAAATTCGGCGAAGGCGTGGTGTTGAACTACGAAGGTCAGGGTTCGCACGCGCGCGTGCAGGTGAACTTCATGGATGCGGGCGCGAAGTGGCTGGTATTGGCGTATGCGAATCTGGAGGCGGTATAGATCGATGATGCCGTAGGCGCGCGCCCGGCATCGCGGCTCATTCCCCGCGCAATTTCGGCTCGGTCTTGAAGGTTACGAGATTACTGCCCGCCGACCGCGTCAAGGTCGCCACGTTCGGCGTCAGGCTCATCAGCGCGTCGCGTGGCTTGCCAATGAAGTTGCCTTGGGCGAAGTCGACTCCGTATTCCTTCAGCAATTGCAGAGTCTCGGCGCTCTCGACGTATTCGGCGATGGTCTGTTTCCCGAGCGCGTGTGCGACCTGATTCATGGATTGAACCATGGCCTGATCGACACTGGCCTGCGCCATGCCCTGTACGAAGGAGCCGTCGATCTTCAGTTTGTCGACCGGCAGATGCTTGAGGTAGGTGAACGAGCTGAAGCCGGAACCGAAATCGTCCAGCGCGAACTGGCACCCGATATCTTTCAGGGAGCCGATGAACCTGGTGGCCGCGGCAAGGTTCGCGATGGCCGCCGTCTCGGTGATTTCAAAAGTGAGCAGCGCGGGGTCGAGTCCGGTCTCCTTCAGAAGCTGCTGGATGGTCGGCAACAGAATACTGTCTTCGAAGGCCTTGCCGGACAGATTGATCGAGAAGCGCACCTGCGCGCCCTGCTCGCGCAGATTCGTGAGCTGCCGGATCGCACGTGCAACGATCCAGCGATCGACGTTATGTATCAGTCCGAACCGCTCGGCCGCCGGCATGAAGCCGCCGGGCAGGATGATCTCGCCGTCGGTGCACAGCATCCGCACCAGGACTTCATAATCCTCCACCTCGCCGGTGCTGACCGACATGATCGGCTGGTATACGAGCTTGAAGCGGTCGTGCTCCAGCATCTCGCGCACGCGCGCCGCCCAGCCCATGTCTTCGGCCATGCCGGCCTTGTCGCGGTCGTTCGGATCGTACAGGTGCACACGGTTGCGTCCCTGCGCCTTGGCCATGTTGCAGGCG
>JBAYTM010000445.1:0-2724 GCA_041675685.1 Thiohalobacteraceae bacterium | reverse complement strand
GTCCCGCCGACAGCCACCGTCCGCCGGCCGAACTTGGTGCGGTCAGCCACCAGGATTGAACGCCTGGCGTTGATCCGCATCTGCTCGCGCATCTGCACCTCGGCGACATTGAAATCGAGGAGGCTGCCATCAATGTCGATGCCGCCCACGCCGTAGATCGCGAAATCGGCCCGGTAGTTCGAGAAGATATCAACTGCCGCGCGACCGAGGATGTCGCGATCGGGAAGCCGCAGTTCGCCGCCCGGCAGAATAATGCGGTTCGACTGATTTTCGGAAAGCGCAAGGGCGGCGTTCAGATTGTTGGTGATGATCGTCAATGACTGTTTTTGGGCCAGTGCAGCGGCGACGATGGCCGGCGTGGTTCCGATTGAAATGAAGATTGTGGTTCCGTCCGGGATCAGCTCGGCAACACGTTGGGCGATCGCGGTTTTCGCGTCGAAATTGAGAACCGCCCGCGCCTGGTAGGGAAGATTGACATGTTCTTCCAGGTAGACGGCGCCGCCACGCAGACGCCTCAGTTTTGATTCCTCACATAGTTGATTGATATCTCGTCGAATGGTGTGCGTGGATACACCGAGATCCTCAGCCAGGCCTTCAACCATGACCTGGCCGTTGCGCCGTGCGGCCTCCATGATGTGTTGCTTGCGATCCATTTTGCTCATTCTAACGTGGGTCTTTCTCATATGAACATGTTATCATGTCAGTATTGCTACATCTGCAGGTATTTCCTCAGAAAAAAGCGGGGTAGCTGTCGGATATTCTTTCATTCGAGCAACGCTCGAGCAACGCTCCGGCAGCTTCTCAGCTCCCGGACGAGCACCGGCCTTAGGCGCGTTGGCGGTGCCGGGTTCCCGTAGTGCCGAAACAGGCAAGGCCGCCTGTCGGCGGCCTTGCTCATCTTGCCAAATGGGGCGGGTCAGGCCAGCACGATGTCTGTCCAGAGCAGATCGTCGTGATTGACATGGCTCAGAGTGATGCTGCCCCTCGCGCCAAGGTCGATCAGCAAGCCGCCATCCGTTTCGATCGCAGCATCCATCACGGCCCCGATCGAGTCGAACCCGCTGAGCTCCAGCGTATCCACTCCGACCTCGAAATCGGTGATCATGTCCTGACCTGACTGGCCTGCAAAGACGAAGACGTCAGCCCCGCCGCCGCCCGTGAGGATGTCGTCACCACGCCCACCGATCAGCGTGTCGCGGCCGGCGCCGCCGCTCAGCAGGTCATCCCCCTGGTCGCCGAAGAGGGTGTCTGCGCCCTTGCCCCCTTTGAGGAGGTCGGATCCCAGGCCGCCGATCAGAACATCCTTGCCGTTTCCGCCCAAAAGGACGTCATCTCCCGCGGCGCCCCGCAGCATGTCATCGCCGCCAAGCCCTTTGAGCAGGTCATTGCCAGCGCGACCGCTCAGCACGTCGTCACCGGCGTCTGCGACAAGGTGGTCGCGCCCGCTGGTTCCGGTCATCCGCATGTTCTCGACCCAGTTCTGGATCGAAGAACGCACGACCCCGTTGACCTGGTCCCCGTCCTCGTCGGCAAAGGCGATGGTCGCATCGACGTTGATCTGGTCAATTGGTTTGCCCGAGTTCGCATCAACATGGTCGATCGGACCCAGCAGGGTGGTCACCGCGCCATCCTGTCCATCGATCTCGACACGTAGGACATCCTGACGGCCATCCTCCGCCGCGACATAGGCAACGACCGCGCCATCCTCGAGCGCGAAGGTCACCAGCGCGCCCCCGGAGGTCAGGGTTTCGACCACCTGCGGCCCATCCGCGACGTTGATGTCGACGACGCCTGTGCCCATGGCAAGCGTCAGCTCGCCGGTGAAGGTCGAGGAACCGAAGCCGTCATCGCCGAAATCCACGTCGAAGGCTGTGCTGACGGACACGCCCAGGGCCGCTTCGCTGACAAGGTTGCTGCGCAGCGCTTGCGAAAGCTCCGGGGTGTCGTTCAGCCCGTTGACCGTCACGTCGATGATCCGCTCGACCGTCTCGGTCCCATCCGAAACCGCGATGGCAAAGCTGTCCTCGCCGTTGAAGCCGGCATCCGGCGTGTAGGTCCAGTTGCCCGATGCGTCGATGGCCACATGTCCGTTGGCCGCGCCCTTGCCCTCGGCAATGGCATAGCTCAGCGTATCGCCGTCGACGTCCGAGGCGACAATCTGACCCTCGATCGCCATGCCTTCGTCGGTGGTCTGCGGCGCGACGTCCTCGATGACCGGTGCGTCGTTGACTGCCGTGATATCCAGGGTTGCCGAGGCCGCGACGCTCTCCACACCATCGGTCACGGTGAAGCTGAAGGTCACTTCGGTGTCGTCGTCGGTCTCCGGCGTGAAGGTCCAGGTGCCATCGCCATTGTCCTTGAGGGACCCCGACGACGCGGACAGGTCGGTGATGGACAGATCATCGCCGTCGATGTCGGATGCATGGGCCAGAAGTTGGTCTGTCGTCAGCGTTACCGAGCTGTCTTCGGTCACCACCCCGAGATCGACATCACCGTCGATGACCGGCGCGCTGTTCTCACCCGATGCGTTGCCGACCTTGACGAAGTGCACATCATCCAGCGCGGCGCCCGCGCCCCAGCTGTCGGCCTCTCCCTTGTCGATGAACTCAAGCCGGTTGGAGCCGTCGCCGGACCCGCCGACCACTTTGATCGTGTGGGTTTCCCATTCGGGATTGACGCCGGTCGTGTTCTGCGGCGCGCGGCCGTCGAAGATCACCTCGCCGT
>JBAYTM010000444.1:0-2731 GCA_041675685.1 Thiohalobacteraceae bacterium | reverse complement strand
TCCGAGGAAGGCGTGTTCCATACTGTAGTAACGCTCCGCCTGCGGTCGCTGACAGGCGTCGACCCAGAGTGCGGCGCCGAGCGCGGTACCGGCGTCGCCCGCGGCCGGCTGCACCCAGATGTCCCGGAACGGACCGCGCTCGCGCAGCATGCCGTTCATGACGCAATTCAGTGCCACGCCGCCGGCCATGCAGAGATTGTCCTCGCCGGTGTTTCGATGCAGCCAGCGCGTCATATGCAGTACCGTCTCCTCGAGTACCTGTTGCAGAGAACTCGCGATGTCGAAATGGCGCTGTTCCAACGGTCCGCCGCGCAGCCGTGCCGGGCCAAAACGCCGTTCCAGGTCGGTCGGCCCGATGCAGTAGCCGCCGTCCTCGTTGCAGCGCACGATCTCGCGAAACGAATCGAGGTAACGCGGCTTGCCAAACGATGCGAGCGCCATCACCTTGTACTCGTCGGAACTGTGCAGAAAGCCCAGATAACGGGTCAGGTCCTCGTACAGCAGTCCGAGCGAGTGCGGCAGGTCGATCTGCTCGATGCGTTCGTAGTGGTTGCCGTGACCGACGCCATAACTTGCCGTCGCGCGCTCCCCGCGCCCGTCCATGGTCAAGACCGCGGCGCGCTCGAAGGGGCTCGGAAAATAGGCACTCGCCTCGTGACTCAGGTGGTGATCGACGAAATGCCACTGGTACTGCGGACCTGCACCCTTCGCGAAGCGCGCGCGCAGATGATGCGGCGCGCCATCCGCGAGCTGGCGCGGTGCGTTGACGACATAACACAGAAACAGCGGGTCCCAGGGCGAGGTATGCGCCGGCCCCTCATGTGCGCGCGCACTCGGTTGCAAGGGCAGTTCCAGCGTCGCACTGTCGGCGTTGGCGCCGAGCAGCTGGTAGGGATCGTACGAATAGGCCACATGGTCGATATCCGCCAATGCCAGCCCGGCACTCTCCAGGCAGTAGTCGATGGCATGAAAGGGCAGCTCCCAGGTCGAAAACGGCACCGGGCGCTTGGCGTGCTTGATGCGGGTGAAGCGTTCCTCTTCAGCGGCCGCGACGATGCGCCCGTCTTCCGCCAGACAAGCGGAGGAGTCGTGGTAAACGGCGTTGATTCCCAGTGTGAACATTCAGGCTCCAGTCAAGTGGGCGGTAATGCTCCATAGTTCAGGTCTGCGCGCGGTGCGCCGACGTCGGCTATCAAACCACACACAGCTGTCGGCCACAGGCCCGCGCGCATACGCGGGCGCAACAGTTCCTCGGCCGCCGCGGCGACCCGCTCCGGCGGCACACGCCGCAGGCAATCGTGATGACCCTGCGGACAAATGCTCTTGAGGCAACCGCGACAGGGCACCTCGTGGTAGAGCAGGCGATGTTCGACTTCCCAGGGCGTGTGCTGGAGGTTGGTCTGCGCGTACAGGTCGACCACCGGAACACCCAGCGCCGCGGCCATGTGTGCCGGGCCGGTGTTGTTGACCAGCAGCAGATGGCCCAGCGACAGCGTCGCGGCCAGCTCGGCCAGCTCCAGGCGCCCGGCCAGCGAGACTGAGGGCACGTCGGCGGCGGCGCGTATGCGCTCGATGAGATCCCGCTCGTCGGCGCTGCCAGTAAACACCAGCTGACAACCAGTCGCCTGGTACAGCAGTCGTGCCGCGGCGGCGAAATGTTCCGGAGGATAACGCCGCGAGGGCGCGGTGGCGCCGGGGTGCACCACGACGCGTGGCGCCGTTTCGACGACACCGGCGCGCGCCAATTCGTCGCGCGCGCGGCACAAGGCCGCCGAGGGTATTCGCAGTGCGAGATTCCGGTCGCTGCAACGCGCACCGACATGCGTGACCAGATCGAGCTGTCGCTGCACCTCGTGGCGCGCGACGTGCTGCGGCTCCGGATCGATCACCCAGTGGCTGATCAGCTGATAGGGATTTTCGTGACAATGGGCCAGACAGCGCGGGATGCCGGCCAGATAACAGAGTAATGCCGCCGGCAGCGGGCTCTGGGTGCAGACCGTGAAGATCACCGCGGCGTCGAAGGCCTGCGCCCGCAGCGCATCGATCATGCGGTATTCGTGCTGCGCATCCGCCCGCTGCGGCGTCGCCTTCATCCAGGGCGCGGCATACTCGATGACCCGGTCCACCTCCGGCATCAGCCGGGCGATGGTGGCGCCGTAAGGCGAGGTCAGCAAGGTCAGGCGCCGCTCGGGATGGTTCGCGCGCAGCGCACGCAAGGCCGGGCCGGTCATGAGCACATCGCCGATCGCATCCAAGCGCACACAGAGCAGGTTGCGCACGCCGTCCCATTCGCGGCTCCACTGTGGCTCGGTCAGTGTGTGCATAAGGGCACCGGTCTCGGAAACGCGGAACATTCAGCGGCCATGAGGATGCAGGCGGCCGCCTCGTTGAGGTCCTGCACCAGGTAGTGCGGCCGCCGTCCGGGGCCACGGCGCCATTCGGTTTCATGTCCGTTGGCGAGCAGCAGGGTGCGGCACCCGGCGCGACGCCCGGCCTCGATGTCGTCCAGGATATCGCCTATCAGCCAGGACGCGGCGAGATCGATATCGTGTTCGGACGCTGCACGTCGCAGCAGCCCCGGACCGGGTTTGCGGCACACACAGTGCTGGCGATACGCGTCCACCTGCCCCACGGGGTGATGCGGACAATAATAAAAGCCCGCGAGCGAAACGCCGCTGTCGGCGAGCTGGCGGCGCAGTTCCGCGTTCACCGCCTCGAGGGCCGCTTCCTC
>JBAYTM010000443.1:0-2731 GCA_041675685.1 Thiohalobacteraceae bacterium | reverse complement strand
TGCGGCCGTCGCGGCGGCAGAATTGGATGGGCTGCCCGGCCTCGATCAGGTCGCCGATCGCCAGGAGCTTGTTTTTGGTATCGACGCCGATCAGGTTGCGCACCAGATAATCGCCGCGGTCCGCGTCGGCGCCGGTCAAGGGCAGACCGGCGAAGATGTAACCTGCTGCGCGATTGAGATCCCGGGCGAGGATCTCGCCGATATCCTCGTAGAACACGTCCAGCGCGGGGCGGCCGTCGATCTGTCCGATGATATTACGCTCGCACTCGGTGATCCGGTGTGTGCCGGCGATCGGGCTGCAGCCCTGGGTCAGGCCGGTGACGACCGGGACGCGGTCGGAGAAGATCACGCCCGACAAGCCGCCCTGGACGATGCCGTTGGCGATCTGCGGCTCTTCGCTGCGCGAGGACGACAGCCCGCCGACCAGGTAGCCGCCGGGCAGACGGTCGGCCAGCCGTGCGATGAGTTCCGGTGCGCTGCCGTTGCGCGGATCGCCGTGGACGATGCCGAGGTGCGACTGGTTGCCTTGCATCCAGCCCTGGATATCGAGCAGTTCGCCGAACTCCGGATCGCGCAGGGTCGGCAGCACTCGAAAGGCGTCCTCCGGGAAATTTCCCAGCATGGCCGCCATGGCCGGTGTCTCGTAATACTCCTTGCCGCTGGCGCAGATGCCCATACCGACCGTGCCGACCCAGTCCGCCACGCCGGTCTCTTCCCGGAAGTGGTCAAGAATCGGCTCGAGGATGCCGGCGAAATTGTCGGTGACGTACAGAAATCCCAGATTCGCACCGGGCGGGACGTAACCGATCTGCTGCAGACAGCTCTCGGCGGCCTTCTCCCAATCGGGCGCCTCGGCATGACCGATCAGGAAACCGTCGCAGCGCGGCTTGGTTTGCGTCTGTTGCGTCATGCGGCGCGCTCTCCGGACATGATTTCAATGCCTCGAGTATAACGGGTTCGCACACAGACGAATTCGTGCGGCGGGCGTCGATCGCCTGCCTTTTCCTGCCCGGCGATCGCGGCCAAAGTTCCCGACTTGGTGGCATCGGAATAAAAAACCCCCGGATCAACCGGGGGTTTCGTTGCGCGCGTCGAGCGGTCAGCCGGCGCGGCGTTTGGCCATCATGTCTTCGATGATCGGCGTGAGGATGATCTCCATCGCGAAGCCCATCTTGCCACCCGGCACGACCAGGGTGTTGCGACGTGACATGAACGAGTCGCACAGCATGGAGAGCAGGTAGGGGAAATCCACGTCGTGTTTCTTGGGATCGCGGAAGCGGATCACCACGAAGCTCTCGTCCGGCGTCGGGATGTCGCGGGCGATGAAGGGATTCGAGGTGTCCACCGTCGGCACGCGCTGGAAATTGATATCGGTGCGCGAGAACTGCGGTGTCAGGTAATGCACATAGTCGTGCATGCGGCGCAGGATGGTGTCGACGATGGCCTCGGCGGAATAGCCGCGCTGGGCCGCGTCGCGATGGATCTTCTGGATCCATTCCAGATTGACGATCGGCACCACACCGATCAGCAGGTCGACGAACTGCGCGACATTGGCGTCTTCGGTGACCACGCCGCCATGCAGGCCTTCGTAGAACAGCAGATCGGTGCCCTGCGGAATCTCTTCCCAGGGGGTGAATTCGCCCGGCTTCTGACCGTAGGGCGCGGCCTCTTCGTCGCTGTGCAAATAGTACCGGCGCTTGCAGGAGCCGGTCTCGCCATAGGTCTTGAAGGTCTTTTCCAGTTCGTCGAACAGATTTGCTTCCGGACCGAAGTGGCTGAAGTTCGCGTTGCGGTCGGTCTCGGCCTTCTTCATGGCCTCTTTCATCGCGGCGCGGTCGTAGCGATGGAAGCTGTCGCCCTCGATGACCAACGGATTGACGCCCTCGCGGCGGAAGATATGCTCGAAGGCCACCTTGACAGTGGTGGTTCCTGCGCCGGACGAACCGGTCACCGCCACGATGGGGTGCTTCTTGGACATGAACTTCTCCTCAACAAGTTGATTACGGATATCGCAACGCTACGGCAGCAGACTGCGCCGCGCGAAATTCTGGGGTCGCCGGGCTGGCTATCGAGCCATTTTCCACGTAGGGGGTGCCGGAAGAGCGCGCTATTGAACCACTAACCCGCCGCCGGGAACAAGTTCGATTCGCCATGGCGCGGCGTATCGTAAGTGGTGGGATAGGGAAATCAACCGCCTTGGGCTATAATCCGGCGCCGTATTTCCCTTCCCTGTCCGGGGTCCCGCCGTACAATCTTCGGGTGAACAATGATGATGGATGTTGCTGCTGCTTGGCTGACGCGCTGGCGCCGGATGATGGTGCCGTACCTGGACTGGGTGGGGGAAATCAAGGACCCGCGGGTACTGCGCGCCGATCTGATCGCCGGCATAACCGTCGCCCTGGTGCTGGTCCCGCAGTCGATGGCCTATGCGCAGCTGGCCGGCTTGCCGCCGCATATCGGCCTGTACGCCTCGTTCGTGCCGGTGATGATCGCGGCGTTCATGGGCTCCTCGCGCCAACTGGCCACGGGCCCGGTGGCGGTGGTCTCGCTGATGACGGCGGCGGCCCTGCAACCGCTGGTGGCGACCGGGACCGAAGGCTACCTCATGTACGCCGCGGTGCTCGCCCTCATGGTCGGGCTGTTCCAGCTGGCGCTCGGTCTGTTCCGCATGGGCGTACTGGTCGACTTCCTGTCCCATCCGGTGGTGGTCGGTTTCACCAACGGCGCGGCG
>JBAYTM010000442.1:0-2737 GCA_041675685.1 Thiohalobacteraceae bacterium | reverse complement strand
CCGCTTTTTTCAGTCTAGCAGCCCGAACCGCACCCGCGCGCCGGCCTGGCCGACCCGTAAATTTCACAAGCGGCTTGTCATAATTACACGCAAATCCATTGCGCGCTGTACAACTTTGTCAACCGCAGTTCGGTTTGTTGGCGGCCCGCTCGTAGACGGGCATCGCGACCGGCAGCTCCTCCTGCAAACGCTGAATGCGTGTCTCGTTCGAAGGATGCGTCGACAGCAACTCCGGTGGCTGTGCGCCACCCGCCTTCGACATGTTGCGCCACAGCGCGATGCTCTCGCGCGGATCGAAGCCCGCGCGCGCCATCAGATTGATACCGAGCACGTCGGCCTCGGTCTCCTGCGCGCGCCCGTAGGGCATCAATATGCCGTATTGCGCACCCACGCCGAGCAAGCCGAGCAGCGACTGTTTCCCGGGCGAGCTTGCACCGGCCAGGGTCTGCACGATATCCAGTCCCGCCTGGGTCGCGTAGGCAGCGGAAACGCGCGCGTTGGGGTGTTCCGCAAGTACATGTGCGACCTCATGGGCCAGCACCGCCGCAAGCTGATGCTGGTTGACCGCCACATTCAGCAGGCCGGTATAGACACCGATCTTGCCGCCGGGCAGGGCGAAGGCATTCACCGCCTTGTCTTCGAACAGGGTCACCTCCCATTGGGTGCCGCCCGGCACCTCCCGGGTGATGGCGTTGGCGACGCACAGCACGTAGTTGCGCAGGTTCGCCTGCTGGGAGACCGGCGTCTCCTGCTTCATCTGTTGATAGGCCGTTGCGCCCATTTCGGCCAACTGCTGTTCCGGCACCAGTTGCAGTTGACGCTGTCCGGTCGGCGACGTCGCGCAGGCGAGCAGCGCGACACTGACGGCGAAAACGCTTATCCCTCGCAACATGATTATTCTCCTGGTATCGATGTTTGAAATGCGCGCACGGCCCATGCCAATACGGCGCACCGGGCACGCCAAGCGTGTTGGGATTGCGGGTAATTTTTACCGTTCAAACTCCCCGCGATTGCACAGCCAGGTTGCGTTTCTATTGCAGGCTTGCGGCCGTTACGGGCGCCAAACCCCTGGCATGAATCCTGTAAGTCTATCAGCAACGCGCCAGTGGGCATCAGCGGATGCCGCATTTTCCGCAGGCGCATTCCCTGCGGCCAAACCGCTACGGCGATCCCGGCCCGGAGTATCGAGGAGGAGCCATGCACGAATCTGAATCAGGATCCATGAGCAGTACAACGCCGTCCGGCGACACCGGCAGCGAATCGGCACGCCAGGAAGCGCAGCGTCTTGGCGATCAGGCGCGCGAGCAAGCGCGTCATCTGCAGCAACAGGCGAGCGAACGCGGCACGCAAATGCTGGAGGAACGCAAAGGCTGGGTCACCGGCGAAGTGGACGCCGTGGCCCACGCGCTGCACCGTTCTGCGGACGAACTCAGCGCCGACGGCTCGGGCGCCGCGCAGTATGCGCACTGGGCCGCCGATGCGCTGGATCGCATGTCGCAGCACCTGCATCAGAAGGACGTCAAGTCGCTGCTACGCGAGACGCAGGACTTTGCACGGCGCGAGCCCGGCATCGTGATCGGCGGTGCGCTGGCAGTGGGCTTTGCACTGACCCGCTTCCTCAAGAGCTCCGAGCCGCATTATCGCGAACCGTCGACCGAAGAGCACTTTTCCCAGCAGCGCTTTTGATCCCGCGATGTCGGCCCGACGATTATTGTGAGGCTACAGACGAGGAGGACACACCATGCCACAAGTGGAAACGAACGAGTCGCGCAGCAGCCGAACCATCATCGATCTGTTGCGCTCGGTGACTTTCGAGATGCGCGATCTGGTGCGCGACGAGGTGCAACTGGCGAAGACCGAAATCGGCAACAAGGTCTCGCAGGCCGGCTCCGGCGCGATGTCGGTGGCGGCCGGCGGCCTGATCGCCTTTGCGGGCTTTCTGGTCTTGCTGGACGCGGCAGTCGTAGCGCTCGCCAATTTTTTCGAGGCCGACATGCTGTGGCTGTCGCCGCTGATCGTCGGTCTGGTGGTGCTGGCGATTGGCTACGGCATGCTCAAGCGCGCACAGAAGCGACTGGACCCGCATAACCTGGTGCCGCGTCGGACGTCGGCTTCGATGCGCGCCGATGCGATGATGTTCAAGGAGAAGGCATCATGAATCATGAATACACGGAATCCGGCAGCGGCGCACGCCGCCACAATGGCGATCGCAGTCCCGACGAGATCGAAGCCGATCTCAACGAGACGCGCGCGCGCATGGAGGCGGACCTGGAGGCACTGCAGGACCGTCTGTCGCCCGGCTATCTGATGGACGAGGCGATGCGCTACGTACGCGGTGGCGGGGCCGCGGAGTATTTCCGCAACCTCGGCGAGATGGCGAAGCGCAATCCGATGCCGCTGGCACTGGTCGGCACGGGACTGGCCTGGCTGGCGTTCTCGGGCCGTAGCCGCGCCGAGTACCAGAGCGTCGGCCGCGGGTACGCGGAGCCGCGTCCTACCGGTTCGGAATACAGTGACTATCCCGACACCTATATACCGGACAGCTCGGACCTCTATGGTAGCGACGAGGACGTCGACGTGCTGGTGGTGGGCGACCCACGCGCTTCACGGATCTCCGAACGCGAAGATGTCCTGGGCGAGTCGGGTGGCCAGGGCTCGGGCGCTTCGGCGTACGGTGCGAAGGCCAAGGCCGGCGAGGCCTGGGACAAGACCGCTGCCGGCGCCAAGTCGGCCGCGG
>JBAYTM010000441.1:0-2743 GCA_041675685.1 Thiohalobacteraceae bacterium | reverse complement strand
TTTATCACCGTACGGTTCGGTAATGTGTTGGGTTCGGCCGGCAGTGTGGTGCCGCTATTCCGCGAACAGATCCGCGCCGGCGGGCCTGTGACCGTGACGCACCCGGAGATGATCCGTTACTTCATGACCATTCCTGAGGCCTGTCAGCTGATCCTGCAGGCGGGCGCGATGGGAGAGGGCGGGGAGATCTTCGTCCTGGATATGGGCGAACCGGTAAAAATTACATACCTGGCCGAACAGCTGATCCGCCTGTCCGGTCGCGAGCCCGGCAAGGAGATCGAGATCGTCTATACCGGGCTGCGGCCCGGCGAAAAGCTGTTCGAGGAGCTGTTCCACGAGAAGGAGCTGTCCGGCACGGGACACCAGAAGATCCTGCTGGCGCAGGGCCGTCGCGTCGATTGGGAGCAGTTCAAACACTCCATCCAGCGGCTGGACGACGCTTGCCAGAGCTACGACGAAGCTGCGATTATGGCCCTCATCCGCGAGCTGGTGCCCGAGATGCAGGCACCGCTCGAATCCCCGGGAGACAACGTCATACCGTTCGAGGTCAAATCCAAGGCATGAAAAACAAAATCAGAAAAGCAGTATTTCCTGTGGCGGGCATGGGCACGCGCTTCCTGCCCGCGACCAAAGCCAATCCCAAAGAGATGTTACCGATCGTCGACAAGCCGCTGATCCAGTATGCGGCCGAGGAGGCGATCGCCGCCGGTTGCGACGAGCTGATCTTCGTGACCAGCAGCAGCAAGCGCGCCATCGAGGATCATTTCGACAAGAACTATGAGCTGGAAACGGAACTCGAGAAGCGCAACAAGAACGCGCTGCTGAAAATCGTTCGCGAGGTGGTGCCACAAGGCGTGTCCTGCGTGTACGTCCGCCAGGCCGAGGCGTTGGGGCTGGGGCATGCGGTGTTGTGCGCCAAGCCAGTGGTGGGTGACGAACCGTTTGCCGTGATCCTCGCCGACGACCTGATCGACGGTGACGGCAAGAATTGTCTGCAACAGATGCTGTCGGTGTTCGCGTATCACCGGTCCAGCGTACTGGGCGTGGAAGAGGTGCCGAAGACCGAGACCGACAAATACGGCATCGTCAAGGCGGAGTTGTTCGGCGAACGCCTGAGCCGGGTCAACGCCATTGTCGAGAAACCCGACCCGAAGGATGCGCCGTCGAATCTCGCGGTGGTCGGGCGTTATATTTTGACCCCGCGCATCTTCGATCTGTTGGAGACGACCCCGCGCGGCGCCGGCGGTGAAATCCAGTTGACCGATGCCATTGCGCGCCTGCTGGAGGAAGAGCAGGTCGTGGCCTATCAGTTCCAGGGTACGCGCTACGACTGCGGCAGCAAGCTCGGCTACCTGATGGCGACGGTGGAATATGCACTCAAGCATCCAGAGCTGAGCGAGGACTTCCGGGCCTACCTCGACAGCCGCTTCGGCGTGACCCCGGACGCGCGCAAGAAGGCCTGACTTTAGTCTGCAGAGCGGCGTTGGGACGCAGGCCATAATGCGCGGACTGTTGTTTATCGCGTATTGCGAAGACGTCCACGGACCAAGTTTCCAACTGCGCAAATCCAATGCTCCCGGCTGCGGGCTGGCAGTCGCCTGAAGCCGACTTGCGCAGCTCGGAGGCGGCAGGCGACTGCTAGCCCGCGGCCTCGCGCATCACACCGTGCGCTAGCGCACTATCCGGGGCAGCGACGCACCGCCGGGACGGTGTCGGTGCGTCAGGCTTCGCCTCGACGCACCCTACGGGCCTCAGAGGCGGCAGCAAGCCCGCAGCCCTGCGCACACAGTACGGCCGTCGGCGTAAACACGAGGCAATGAAATTTACTTGGGAGAGGAGGGAGATGGCTCCCCGGGACGGGCTCGAACCGCCGACCTAATGATTAACAGTCATCCGCTCTACCGACTGAGCTACCGGGGAATGTCTCTACTTGAGGGCGTGAATCATACTGAGGGTCGGTGGGGGCGTCAACCGCGGTACGAATCCCTCGATCGCAGTGGATTTGCGTATTCGTTCCGGGTGTTCATGGGGCGGCGCTGCAAGCCTGAACTTGGCACGCTTGATACGCTTAGGCCGAAGGCGCAAAACGAAAGAGCGACTTAAGGAAACTCTGATCAATCCCAGTGTCGTCATTCCCGCGAAAGCGGGAATCCAGAAATTCAAAGACATGGATTCCGGCCTGCGCCGGAATGACGGATTGTTCAGACCTTCCTTAAAAGAACCACTGGATAATTCGTCTGTCGTCATGCCGGCGTAGGCCGGCATCCAGATTGCTGGTTCCCCCCTGGATTCCGGCATGCGCCGGAATGACGATTAAATCAGATGTCCTTAAAACCCCTTGTGTTGCTTGTGCGCCTTCTGCGCCTTCGTGGTTCAGGCGCTTTAAGCGTTCGGCGGGTGTTGAATCCCCGCGTTGCGAGACGCCAGGACGCCGTAGGCCGGGTTTAGCGGCAGAGCCGCGTGCCCGGCGCCGGCATCCTCGACAATTTCAACCGCCGTTCAGGAACCGCTTGAGTCGCGCGACGGCTTCCTGGAGCGTCTCCATCGAGGTTGCGAACGACAACCGCACATGGCCCGGCGCGCCGAACGCCGACCCAGGCACCAGTGCGACGTTGGCCTCGTTGATGAGCTTTTCCGCAAGCTCCACGTCGTTGTTCACGCTCGGCAGCCGGTCGATCACATCCTGGACGTTGGGGAAGGCGTAGAAGGTGCCGTCGCCGGCCAGACAGGTCATGCCGGGCAG
>JBAYTM010000440.1:0-2743 GCA_041675685.1 Thiohalobacteraceae bacterium | reverse complement strand
GTCGTGGGCGCCAGCTGCGTGCCAGCCCGGTCAAGGCGCTTGCGCAGGCCGAAGGCATTCCCGTGGAGCAACCGCTCAGCCTCAAAAGCGCGGACGCGCAGGTGACCCTGGCCGCCTATGCGCCGGATCTGATGGTCGTGGTCGCCTATGGATTGCTCCTCCCGCAGGCAGTGCTGGATCTGCCACCTCAGGGCTGTGTCAACGTGCACGCGTCCCTGCTGCCGCGCTGGCGCGGGGCCGCGCCGATCCAGCGCGCGATCCTCGCGGGCGATGCGGAAACCGGCGTTACGCTGATGCGGATGGAGGCCGGTCTCGACACCGGTCCCATGTTGGCGAAGGCGGCTTGTTCGATCGGGCGGGACGACACGGCGGCCGATCTTCATGACCGCTTGGCCGAGCTGGGTGCCGGGCTGCTCGCCGCGGAGCTCGATCGCTTGTTGACCGGGGTGCCGACGGGCGAAGTTCAGGACGAGACACAGGCGACCTATGCCGCCAAACTGGACAAGGCCGAGGCGGATCTCGACTGGCGGCGCCCGGCGGACGATCTATTGCGCCAGGTGAACGCCTTCAATCCCTGGCCGGTCGCGCAGACCCGGTTCCGCGATCAGGCGCTGCGCATCTGGCGCGCCCAGGTCGTACCGGGCACCGGCGCGCCGGGCTCCGTAGTGCGTGCCGGGCGTGACGGCCTGGACGTCGCCTGCGGTCGAGACTGTTTGCGGTTGCTCGAGGTGCAATTACCCGGCGGCAAACGCATCAGCGGCGCCGATTTCAGTAACAGCCAAGCGCCATTGGGTATGCTGCTTGCGCGTCACGACTGACACGGATCGATGAGCAAAGGTCTCGCGAACGCCCGCTCGCTGGCGGCTTCTGCGGTGCACGCCGTCTTGCAGCATGGCCGCTCGTTGAGCCAAGCGTTGCCGCCGCTTCTCGCGCGGGCGGCTCCCGGCGACCGGGCGTTGGTCCAGGAACTTGCCTACGGGGTTTTGCGCTGGCGGTTCCGTCTGGATGCACTGCTCGACCAACTGCTCACTCGCCCGTTGAAGGCGAAAGATCAGGATCTACGTTGGTTCCTGCACGTCGGTCTGTATCAACTGGCCCATACCGAGATTGCCGAACATGCCGCCGTACATGAGACGGTCGAAGCCGTGCGCGCGACCGGCAAAGCCTGGGCTGTACCGCTGGCGAACGCCGTGTTGCGCGGCTATCTGCGCCGTCGCGATGCGCTGGATGCGGTCGTTGACGCGAACCCGGTTGCCCGCTTCGCGCATCCGGCCTGGTTGCTCGGTGCGCTTCGAAAAGACTGGCCGGACGATTGGGAGCGGATTGCGACCGCAAACAATGCCAGACCGCCCATGGTGCTGCGGATCAATACGCAGCGCACAACTCTCGATGAGTACCGTCAGGCATTGATCGCCGAGGGCTTAACGCCCGTCGCGCTTACTCCGGTCGACACCGCCCTATGGTTGCCCGAGCCGGTGCCAGTGGAACGCCTGCCGGGGTTCCCGGACGGTGCCGTATCGGTGCAGGACGCAGCGGCGCAGTTGGCCGCACCGCTTCTGAACGCAGCGCCGGGCATGCGAGTCCTGGATGCCTGCGCGGCGCCCGGGGGCAAGACCGCGCACATCCTCGAACGAACTCCGGGGCTGGCCGAAGTCGTGGCGCTGGACATCGATGCGGCCCGTGTCGAGCGCATCGTTGAGAACTTGGGCCGACTGCACGTGCGCGCGCGGGTCGTCGTGGGCGATGCGGCGCGACCCGGCGACTGGTGGGATGGTCAGGTGTTCGAGCGCATCCTGTTGGACGCACCTTGCTCCGCGACCGGGGTGATTCGCCGCCATCCCGACATCAAGTCGCTGCGGCGTGCGCGCGATATCGACGCGTTGGTACATACGCAAGCGCAACTGCTGGATGCGTTGTGGCCCTTGCTCGCACCCGGCGGTATGCTGTTGTACGCGACCTGTTCGGTACTACGTCGGGAAAACGAACAGCAGATCGACGCCTTTATGCAGCGACATGCCGAGGTCCGACAAGAGGATCTGCAGGGGGCCTGGGGTCGCCCGGCCGGGCGAGGTCGCCAGCTGTTGCCGGGCGATGGCGACGCGTCGGTCGATTCCAGTATCAGCATGGACGGTTTTTATTATGCGGGCCTGATCAAGCGCCCCGAGAGCGGCTGAACGCATGCGACGAGTCTCGATGGCCACGCACTACCGACAGAAGCTCGCAGGGCTGCTGCTGGCCGGGCTGGCTTGGCTCGGCCTGCCGCATCTGGTCAGCGCAGACGACAGCTATTTCACCATCCGCAACGCCGACGTCCAATTGGTCGAGGGCGTCTATCTGTTGGATGCGACCATCGACTTCCGTTTCAGCGACGCCGCGATGGAGGCGCTGAAAAACGGCATTCCGCTGGTACTGGACGTGGAAATTCGTGTCGAGCGCGGCCGCAAGTGGCTTTGGGACGACACTGTCGCCACCTTGAGCCAGCGGTACCGATTGCAGTTCCATGCGCTTTCGGATCGCTATGTCGTGCACAACCTCAATACCGACGAACGCGAAAGCTTTTCCATGCTGGAGGACGCCCTGTACGTCCTCGGCGAAATCCGCGCCTTCCCCATGCTCGATCGGCGTCTGCTGATGGCCGGCTCGGAGTATGTGGCCGGCATCCGCGCGTCGCTGGTGGTCGAGGAGCTGCCGACGCCCATGCGTCTCTGGGCCTACGTCTCCGACCAGTGGCATATGAACAGTC
>JBAYTM010000439.1:0-2754 GCA_041675685.1 Thiohalobacteraceae bacterium | reverse complement strand
TCGCCGCTCATGTTTTCATTGATGTAGCCGGATGCGCCGGCCCGGATGATGGTGTACAGGAACGCATCGTCCATATGTTGACCGAAGACGACGATCCGCACGCCGGGCGCGGCCTGCACGATGCGGGTGAAGAACTCCGTGACCGGCTGCGCCACCGCCAAGTGATGCAGCAGCAGGACGTCCGGAGCGGCGGCGCGCAATTTTTCCCAGCACGCGTCACTCGGCTCGACGCAGGCGACGACCCGGTTCTCGGTGCTGTCGGACAGCATGCGGACCAGGCCTTCCACCGCAAAGTCGGGCTTTGCCGCGATAAAGATGGAACTGCGATCGTCGTCCCGCGTCATACCAGGACCAGTCGCAGCCCGCGTAATTTCCTTCATGCGTCCTTCCCAGCCACTGCTATAAACCAATGAACGACCCGCACCGGTGTTCAAGGGGCGGGTTTTGCCGGCCATCGACCGGCCGGGGAAACCCGTTTGAAATGGGTTCGTAATCATTTGGCGATCATCTCGAAGTATTCCTTCCAGGTCATCAGTTGCCGACCACGTTTATGGAATGTCGAGACGCTCTGCCGATCGGGCCAGCCAAGGTACGCACCGCCTTCCGCCTGAAGTGCACCCGGCCATCCCATGCGCACTTGGCGCAGCGCCTGGATGGCGAGCTGCGCGCCCTGCGCGAACAGCGCATCATAATGCGAGAGAACGCTGGCGTCCGCCCTTACCTGCATCACACCCTGGCGCACGATGTTTCCGGTATCGAAGCTCTCGTCCATGTAGTGCACGGTGACACCGATGTTCGGGGATTCGCGGAGCAGCGCGTGAAAGACCGGGTCGGCGCCACGGAAATCAGGGAGCAGAGACGGGTGTATGTTGATGGCACCGTAACGCGGAAGTTCCCTGACCTCTCGATGCACCAGCTGATTGAAGTACGCGCTGACCAGAACATCCGGATTTATCGCGCGGATGAAACGGATCGATTCCGCATCATTGACGTCCGCGGTATGGTGCACCGGAATGTCTGCTTCCTTGCACAAACGCTGAATGGTTTTACGCGAGGACAGCGGCTGCAGCAGCGCGAACATATCCGTAAGCCACAAGTGGTATGCGACGTAGCGCCAACCGGATTGGCGCAGCATCGCCCGGGCACTGCTCAAAAGTCCATATTGCTTTTTGAGTAGGCGGGTGGAATTCACCACACCGACCACCTCGACTTCATCCGCCGCGAGCAATGTCCTGAGCACGGTGCTGGAATACAGGCTGGAAAAGGTGCAGAGCACCACTTTGGTTTTCATGATAACTGCACCGTCGATCCGGACGGATCAGCGCGTCGGCTGACGCGCGCCGAACACGGCCGTGCCGATGCGCACCAGGGTCGCGCCTTCCATGATTGCATGTACATAATCCCCGCTCATCCCCATCGATAACTCGTTGAACTGCGATAAGCCCGTGCGCTCGGCCGTGGCGTGGCGCAGGTCGCGCAACGCCGCGAACGCCTTGCGTAGCTGACATTCATCGCCGCCTTGCGGACCGATCCCCATAAGGCCGCGGAAACACAGACCGGGCAGCGGCGCCTTAAGCAACCGCTCCATCAGTGCCGGCAGGTCTTCCGGCAGCACGCCGGATTTCTGCTCCTCCCGGGTTAGGTTGACCTGGATGAGAACATTGAGCGTCTGGTCGGACACGGCGGCCGCCGCGGACAGCTTCTGCGCGAGCTTCAGGCTGTCGAGCGAATGCACCCAGGCAAAGTTTCCCGGAATGTCGCCAGCCTTGTTCGATTGCAGATGGCCGATGAAATGCCGCTCCGCCCGGGCAACTTCGGGTCGCCCGCGACTGCAGGGGATCTTGGTCATTGCATCCTGCAGACGATTTTCGCCGAAGTGGCATTGGCCGGCGCTGATCGCCGCCTCTACCGCCGGCCAGGGCCGGGTCTTCGAGACGGCGATCAGCCGAACATCGTCGAAGCGACGTCCGGAACGGCGCGCCGCCTGGCCGACCTCCTCCTGCAGGCGCCGCACATTGTCCCGGATCGCGGCGGCAGCCGGAGCCGCCGCCGGGGAAGGCAGCCCCGCCGGCAACATCAATGAATCACTCCCAGCCGACGCCCGTGGCGCATCAGCGAATACAGCACGCGATCCATATCCGCGATCTTGTGGTCCGATGAAAGACTGATGCGGACCCGCGGCTCTTTCTTGGGACAGGCCGGATAAATGACCGGGCTGACGAAAATACCGTCCGCGTCCAGCGCGGCGACGAGCTCGAACATGGTGTTCTCGTCATCGACGATGATCGGTATGATCGGCGTTTCACTGGTACCGGTATTGAAGCCCAGTTGTTTGAGACTCTTCAGCAGGTACCTGGTGCAATCCCACAGGTTCTCGCGGCGCTCCGGCTCCCTTTCCACGATGTCGACCGCGGTCAGCAAGGCGGCCGTGACCGAAGGGCAGAGGCTGGTCGAGTAGATGAATGCGCGCGAGTTCCAGGTGATGTATTCGGTCACTTCCCTGGTGGCGCCGACGAAACCGCCGATGCAACCGAACGCCTTGCTCAACGTACCCGTCACGATATCGGGTTCCGCGATGCCGAAATGATCGGCCGTACCGCGGCCCGTCGGGCCGCCGACACCGGTGCCATGCGCATCGTCGACCATCACCCGGGCGTTGTAGCGGTGCGAGACTTCGATCAGGCCGGGAAGCTTCGCGTAATCTCCGTTCATACTGTAGATACCGTCGACGACGACCAGCTTATTGACCCCGGA
>JBAYTM010000438.1:0-2757 GCA_041675685.1 Thiohalobacteraceae bacterium | reverse complement strand
GACCAATATGAGCGGCAGAAAGCTTAACAACGAAGGCTCAGGTGCGGGGTTCATCATTCTTATCTCCGTGTGAAGTTTGCTTACTCGGCCGAACTATGATGTGACCTCTTGCGACGTATAACGTATGACTAGGCCGCTAAGCGGCAAAATAAACTTGCGGACGCGGTGTATCTCTCGGCAGGCATCGTTCCCCTTTCCCCTTCAATACGTTGGCGCGCGCGTTCCAGGCGCTTATGCCGCGCCAGCGGTGGTTGCTATCGAATTCCGGACTTATGCGGCTGCGGCGGCGATTGTTCGTCTGTTATGCGGCCTATTCTCCCGGGTTCGATTTGAGCATGGGTTTCATGGGCTTGGCAACAGGCTGGTGGGGTGATAGGCCGCGCTTGCGGCGTTTGTTCTGATACTGTATATAACTACAGGTCTATGCGTTCCGCTTCTGCGACACGGAGGTTGCTATGGAACAACAGCCCGGGAGGAATTCAGGCGGGCTCAAGCTGCTCGACCAGCTGCGGCGGGCAATTCGTCTGCGGCACTACAGTCTCCGCACGGAGCAGGCTTACGTCTATTGGTGCCGTTTCTATATCCGCTATCACCGCTTGCGTCACCCGGGGGAGATGGGTGAGACGGAGGTCGCGCAATTCTTGAGTCACTTGGCATTGGAGCGGCATGTTGCGCCCTCGACCCAGAATCAGGCGCTGAATGCGTTGTGCTTCCTTTACCGGCATGTGCTCGACAAGCCGCTCCAACGGCTCGGCGAGGTGGCGCGCGCAAAACGCCCGCAGCGCATTCCTGTGGTGTTCACGCATGACGAGGTGACGCGCATCTTTGCGCAAATGCGTGGCATCCCCTGGCTCGCGGCCAATCTGTTGTACGGTTCCGGGCTCAGGCTCATGGAGTGTCTGCGGCTGCGGATCAAGGATGTCGATCTCGAGAGGCGCGAGATCCGGGTTCGGGACGGCAAGGGCAAGAAGGACCGGGTCACCGTGCTTCCAGCGCGCCTGATTCCGCACCTGCGCAAGAATATCGAGCGCGCCCGCCGGTACCATCAGCTGGACCTCGCCGAAGGCCTGGGGGAGGTGGAGATGCCCTACGCGCTGGCACGCAAGTATCCCAACGCAGCACGCGAGTTCGCCTGGCAGTATTTATTCCCCTCCTACAAGCGCTCGATCGACCCGCGCAATAAGCGGGAGGGTCGCCATCACGTCTCGGCGGATCAGGTTCAGCGCGCCGTCTATGCGGCCATTCGCTCGGCGGGCATCGCCAAGGCCGGTAGCTGTCACACCTTCCGGCACTCATTCGCCACGCACCTCATCGAGCATGGTTACGACATCCGTACCGTGCAGGAACTGCTCGGACACAGCGACGTGAAGACGACGATGATCTATACCCACGTGCTGAACCGAGGTGGGAAAGGTGTGGTCAGTCCACTCGATTAGAGTGGGCTGACGCGAAGTACCACTCCACGAACACCGGCGGGTGCTGTGCAGGAGCTTTGGGCCATGCTTGCCAGATAAACCGAGCGGGATCGGGTTTAGCTCCGCGCGACCCGGCTACGGCGTGGATACGGCTTGATATATGGCTAAATCGCCATATACTTTGGAAGGAGCAATGAAGCATGGACAGCTTCGAGTGGGATCCTGTAAAGGACGCGGTCAATCAGGTCAAACACAGCATCTCATTCATTGAGGCGCAGTACGCGTTCGCCGACCCTAAGCGCGTCATTGCAGAGGACATTGCGCACGGCAGCGACGAACGTCGATTTTATTGCATGGGCCGGGTCGGTCCGGGAATCCTGACTGTCCGCTTCACGTGGCGCGACGGAATTATTCGCATTATCGGCGCAGGCTATTGGCGCAAGGGGAAACGTATTTATGAGCAGCAAAATCAAATACAGCAATGAACCTCTGGGCAAAGTGGAAGTGGTCGATGATTTCCTGCCACCGCCCGATCAGCTTGCGTTCCGCGAGGAGACGGTCAAGGTGACCATCACGTTGAACAAGGCCAGCATCGATTTTTTCAAGCGCGAGGCAAAGCGCCGCGGCACGCCCTACCAGGCGATGATCCGTAAGCTGTTGGATCACTACGCACGGGTTTACGGAGCGGACTTGAAGGTCCACGACAAACCGCGCCGCGGGCGCTGACCGGGAGCGCTGCGACGTCGCTTTCGGAGCCAGGTCTGGCTTCGCTCGATACAAATCGCGGCTGCGGTATTGCCGCCGGCGAGATACGCAACGCTAACGCGCTCCACATGGAAGATCAGGCGCGTTTGCCGATCAGTTCGATGGGGTAGCCGTCGGGGTCTTCGACGAAGGCGATCAGGGTAGTGCCGGCGTTCATGGGGCCGGGTTCGCGGAGGATCTTGCCGCCGCGCGCCTTGATGGCATCGGCGGCCTTGTAGACGTTGTCGACTTCGATGGCGATGTGGCCGTAGCCGTTGCCGACGTCGTAGCTGTCGACGCCCCAGTTGTAGGTCAGTTCGATGACGCTGTTGTCGTGTTCGTCGCCGTAACCGATGAAGGCGAGCGTGAATTTTCCTTCGGGATAATCCTTGCGACGCAATAGTTTCATGCCGAGGATTTCAGTATAGAACTTGATCGACCGGTCGAGGTCGCCGGTGCGGAGCATGGTGTGGAGGATACGCATCGGTGTCACTTCTCCTTCGATTTCTGTCGGTTTGGAAAGCGCCTGGATTTGAGTTTCTAACATTGGCGCGGCATGGGCTTCATTGCGAAAAATCCGGCGTCCGCCGGATTCCAG
>JBAYTM010000437.1:0-2757 GCA_041675685.1 Thiohalobacteraceae bacterium | reverse complement strand
GTGGAACCGGACTAGACAAGAGACAAGAGACAAGAGACAAGAGACAAGAGACAAGAGACAAGAGACAAATAGAAGCTGGGCTCTTTGTTCTGCTATCGAGCTCCGCTGTTTTTGTCTCTAGCCTCTTGCCTCTTGTATCGCGTTAATGTGCAAAGCACATTAACGCCTCATCGAATCAAAAAATTCGGCGTTGGTCTTGGTGTCTTTGAGTTTGTCGAGCAGGAATTCCATGGCGGCGAGTTCGTCCATGGGATGCAGCAGCTTGCGCAGGATCCACATCTTCTGCAGTTCGTCGGGCTTGGTGAGCAGTTCTTCGCGGCGCGTGCCGGAACGGTTGATGTTGATGGCCGGGTAGACGCGCTTCTCGGCGATACGGCGATCCATATGGATCTCCATGTTGCCGGTGCCCTTGAACTCCTCGTAGATCACGTCGTCCATGCGCGATCCGGTTTCCACCAGCGCGGTGGCCAGAATCGTCAGCGAACCGCCTTCCTCGATATTACGCGCGGCGCCGAAGAAGCGCTTCGGGCGTTGCAACGCGTTGGCGTCGACGCCGCCGGTCAGCACCTTGCCCGAGGACGGCACCACAGTGTTGTAGGCGCGCGCCAGACGCGTGATGGAATCGAGCAGGATGACGACATCGCGCTTGTGTTCCACCAGGCGCTTGGCCTTCTCGATGACCATCTCGGCGACCTGCACGTGACGGCTGGCGGGCTCGTCGAAGGTCGAGGACACCACCTCGCCACGTACCGAGCGCACCATTTCGGTGACTTCTTCCGGTCGTTCGTCGATCAGCAATACGATCAGATAGCATTCCGGGTGATTGCTGGCGATGCTCTGCGCGATATTCTGCAGCAGCATGGTCTTGCCGGCCTTGGGCGGCGAGACGATCAGCCCACGCTGGCCCATGCCGATCGGCGAGGCGAGGTCGATGACGCGGGGTGTGATGTCTTCGGTGCTGCCGTTGCCCAATTCGAGTTTCAGTCGGCGGGTCGGGTGTAGCGGTGTGAGGTTTTCAAACAGGACTTTGTTCTTGGCGTTCTCGGGCGAGTCGAAATTGATCTCGCTGACTTTCAGCAGCGCGAAGTAGCGCTCGCCCTCCTTGGGTGGCCGGATCTTTCCGGAGACCGTATCGCCGGTGCGCAGATTGAAGCGCCGGATCTGACTCGGCGACACGTAGATGTCGTCGGGCCCGGCGAGATAGGAACTGTCCGCCGAGCGCAGGAAGCCGAAGCCATCCTGCAGTATTTCGAGCACGCCGTCGCCGGAGATGTCTTCGCCGCTTTTCGCATGCGATTTCAGCAACGAGAAGATGACGTCCTGCTTGCGCGATCGGGCGGCGCCCTCGATACCCATGTCCTGGGCGATCTGAATGATTTCGGAGGCGGATTTCTGCTTGAGTTCGGTTAGATTCATGAGTGTTTAGGGCCGTGAGGAGGCTTCAGTCGGAGAGTCGTGAAAAATTAATGGTCCGAGCGGACCGGAAACTGCATTTCGAAAAAGGGGGAGTGCCGGCGACGGCGGTACAACAAGAAACTTGGGCGTTTTTATAACCTGAGTGCGCGTCAGGCTAGCATGCTTCCCCGATAGCGTCCAGCCTGTTGATGCAGGCTGGACGCCCATGATCACAGGTTGCTGTCGATGAACGCGGTCAGTTGCGACTTCGAAACGGCGCCGACTTTGGTCGCCTCGACGCTACCGTTCTTGAACAGCATCAGGGTCGGAATTCCACGGATGCCGTATTTCGGCGGGGTCTGCGGGTTCTCGTCGATGTTGAGCTTGGCGATACGCACCTTGCCGGCATATTCCTCGGCGATCTCGTCGAGAATCGGGGCGATCATTTTGCACGGGCCGCACCATTCGGCCCAGTAATCCACCAGAACCGGCTCGCCGGATTTCAATACATCGGTATCGAAAGACGCGTCGGTGACGTAGACAATGCGCTCGCTCACGTAAGAACCTCCTGCTGTACTTTTCAAGATGCCGGCAACTTCGAGGCCCTGCCTCTCGCGTGGTCGCGGATGGGTTCAGGCGGGTCGCTTCCCTGCCTGTCGTCCCGAGACGGAATCGCCTCGCGTGCCGTGTCGCGATGACATGACAGGCCCCGGGGCGGGGTGGACGAACGACCGAATTGAGCTGCGGTTACGGGTTGGAATATGCCGGTGTGACTGGCTGCCATTTGAGCCCAATCCTGCACTTTATGCAAGTCCACTGTGCCGGGATTTTCGGGTATGCTAAGCCGTTATGGCGGAACAACATCTGACGACACGGCGATTTGCCGACCTGGGGCTGCTCGAGCCCATCCTTAAAGGTATCGCCGACGCGGGGTTCGACTATTGCACGCCGATCCAGGCGCAGACCCTGCCGATGGCCCTGCAGGGGCGCGACATCGCGGGGCAGGCACAGACCGGTACCGGCAAGACCGCGGCGTTCCTGCTGGCGCTGTTCCAGCACCTGCTGACCCATCCCGCCTCCCCGGAACGGCGGGTGAACCAGCCGCGGGCGTTGGTGCTGGCCCCGACCCGGGAGCTGGCGATCCAGATCCACGCCGACGCGCTGCTCCTCGGCCGCCACCTCGGGCTGGTGTTCGGCCTGGCGTACGGCGGCACCGGTTATGAACAGCAGCGCAAGAGCCTGGAAGCCGGGGTCGACATTCTGATCGGGACGCCCGGGCGCATCATCGACTACTTCAAGCAGCACGTCTTCGACCTGCGCGCCGCGCAAGCCGTCGTCCTGGACGAGGCCGACCGCATGTTC
>JBAYTM010000436.1:0-2757 GCA_041675685.1 Thiohalobacteraceae bacterium | reverse complement strand
GCCGTCTCCCGCTTCGTCGGTCCAGACGGGTGTCGCCCGCCCGATGACATCGGCCTTGCGCAGCACGCCGAAATAGCGGCCGTCGAAACTGTCGGGCGCGGCAGGGTTCATCACGAACAGCTCGCCGGATTGCAGGACATGGCAGCCCGCCCAGACGGGGAGCGGGCGCCCCAGTCGGTCGCGCGCACGCGCCGCGCCGACATATGTGCCGTCGATCGTGATCCCGTGCGCAAAGCGGCAGACCCGCTGGCCGCTGATGGCGGCGATGCGCTTCAGCAGTGGCACGCCGGTCGGGAGGTAGCGCCGTTCGGCGAGCAGGTTGCGCAACGCTGGGGGTGGCTCGATTGCTACGCGTTCGCCGACATGCAGGCTTGCCTTGCCTCGGATGGCGTAAAACCCGGTCGGCACCGAGGCCGTCGCATTCCATACGGCATAGCGCGAGACCGCCACGGTAAGCGTCGCGAGTGTGGCGGCGGCAACGACGCCAGCGAGGATGAAGCAGCGACGCCTCATGGCAAGAGCGCCTTGCGCTGGAGCCAGGCGCGGTGGCGCGCAGGGCTGTAGTCGCGTGGGCTTTCGCGGCCTGCCATCCGGTTGTGGATGTGCCGCCAATGATCGGGCGCGACCTCGCAGGGATCGATGCCCGCCGCCTCGACTGCATCGATCAGGCGGAAGGCCTGCGCGACCTTGGGCCAGCCATGGACTGACAGTAGCAGCTCACCGCCGGGTTCGACCTGCGGAATCGGAGTGCAAGGTTCGCTCACCCTGACAGCGCGCACGATGTCGAGCGTCGAGCGGATGGTGCCATAATCGCTGGAGGCCCAGCGCACCAGGGCGAACACCTGGCCCGCAGCATAGCTCTCGATCCGCTCGCTGCGACTGACAATCCGCTCCGCAACGGGCTTGCCGAATTTGAGCCAGTCCTCGCGTTTGCCTTCGCGCCAGACGAGCGTGACATGGGTCAACTGCGGGTCATCGCTGACACTCGTTTCGGCAGGCCTGTGTGGCGGCGCTTTGCCATCCGTCCACAGGCGCGCTTGCGTTAGCAAGAATCCGAAGGATTCTTTGTTAGCTAAGTTAAGGGCGAAATTCGGCGCAGATTTCTGCGGGTTTGCGGGCGATTCCGGTTCCCGATAGTCCGAACTCTCGGTTCCTGATAGTCCGAGTCCGGAGGTTCCTGATAGTCCGTGTTGCATCATGACATATCCACAGGGTCGCTGACGGCGGGTCGAAGCCCGACGCGCCGCATGGCGGCGTTGAACGGGTCGAGCGGAATGGCGACGAAGTTCAGCCGCTCGCGGCCGAGTGCATGTTCGATTGTCAGCGCGTATCCAGGCAGCGCTTGTCGCCGCACGATGTCGCGCAGCTCGAACGCGAAGCGTTTGGGCGGCGACAGCGCGCCGGACTTCATGTGCAGATGCTGGAAGTCGAAACTCCAGCCCCCGCGCTGCTTGCCGCCGTGCTTTCGCACCAGGCGGTAAAGCCAGCGCTCAAGCCCACCGGTCAGCGCGAAATAATCCGCATCGATGGTGAGCACCAATGCCTGATCAATCACGCCTTCATAGAACCAGTCGGGCACGATCAGCTCGATCCCGAGCGCGCGGCCCGAATGGTCGAGCCGCTCCTTCCATTCGTTGATCCAGCTGAATCGATGCCGCCGCCGCGCGTCACGCTGGCGAATCGACGTGGCGACTGTCGTCGATTGCAGCCGGTCAAGCCCGGCCTTCAGCCGCTCATAGCTCGCCTTTCCAGTCCCGCGCCGGGTGAATGCTAGGATTTCGTGCGGTGTCGCGGCGATCAGCCGCGAGGTCGGCCGCCCGGCGTCGCGAGCTTCAACGATCTGGCTGGCGACCCAGATGAGGACGTCGGCGTCCCAGATGGTAGCCATCCCGTGCTCGGCGGTTGCCTCGACCAGGATCGATACCTCGCCCATCCGAAAGTCGATCGGACGCACCCGCTTGGTCTTGGCAAGACTGAAGAATGGCCACGCCATAAGATCCTGCGCGTCGCGCGCGGCGATGTCGCCGCCCTGGCTGACGAACAGGTCGAGCTGCGCAGGCGACGCAGGAAAGGCGGACATGCGGCGCATGGGTTCGCCTCAGCGCCGCACCGGCGGGGTGTAGCCATCGAGCCGCTTGGCAGGATGGACAACGCCCTTGCCGGGATCGCTGGTCGAACGACGCAAGCCCAGTTCGGCCCAGGCATCAAGATCCTCGACCGAATAGACGATGCGTCCGCCGAGCTTGCGGTAAATCGGCCCGGTGCCGAAACAGCGGTGCTTTTCAAGCGTCCGGGCGGACAGGCCCAGATGCACGGCGGCATCGGGCGTCCGCAGAAACCTGGCTATGACGGGTGTGGGTCTGGCATCCATGGGTGGCCTCCGCTGGGGTTCGACCACAGCGGCGGGCTGCCGCTGGTCGCAGGCAGCAATGGCGAAACCGGAACGGGCAGACGGAGTGACAGAATGCGTGGGGTGAAATTTGTCACCCCGCGAAACTTGCTCAGTCGTGGCGCAACAGCTTGTGGTATCCGCTCTTCACCAAATGGCGTGCTTCGGCGATCAGCCGGAGCGTGTGCCGCCGCTCTCCCGAACCTTTCCAGGTTGCCCCGACCAATGGACGCAGCTGCGGGAAAACGAGGCTGAAGGCGAGGTCGTGCGGCAATGCTCCGGCATTAAGTGCGTCGTGGACTCCGAGCAGCAGGGCGAGTCTGGAACGCCGATAGGCGGACGGCGAAGCCGCGCGGTCAGGCCCCAGG
>JBAYTM010000435.1:0-2761 GCA_041675685.1 Thiohalobacteraceae bacterium | reverse complement strand
GTCCGCCGCGAACTGTACGACACGCTCGGGGACGGCAGCCGCGGACCGCAGTTGGTCGAGATCCCGGCCACGACCTATGCGATGGGCAGCGGCATCGGCTCCCTGGATGCCGATGAACGTCCCAAGCACGATGTCACATTGGCGCGCTTCGCCGTGGGTAAATTCGAGATCACGTTCGATGAGTACGATCTGTTCGCCCGTGTCACCGGCCGGGCGCTGCCGGACGATAAGGGTCGCGGTCGCGGTAATCGTCCGGTGGTCAACGTCAGTTGGGAAGAAGCGGCCGCCTACGCGCAATGGTTGTCAGAGCAGACCGGCGCGCGTTATCGGTTGCCGACCGAGGCGGAATGGGAGTACGCCGCCGGCGGCGGCGCGCGCAGCCTGTACTGGTGGGGCAATACGCTGGGCGAAGGCCGTGCCAACTGTTTCAACTGCGGTAGCGAATGGGATGCCGAACTGCCGGCGCCGGTCGGCAGTTTTCCTGCCAATCCGCTCGGGCTGCACGACACCGCGGGCAATGTCGCCGAGTGGGTCCAGGATTGCTATCACAGCGATTACAACGCCGCGCCAGTCGACGGCAGCGCCTGGGTCACGGTCGGCTGCACCCGTCGGGTGGCTCGAGGCGGCGCCTTCAACAGCCCGGCGAACACGCTTCGCATTACCAAGCGCGACCAGCAGCTCGCCAGCATGCGGGTCGACAACCTCGGGTTCCGCGTCGTCCGGGACTTCTAAGGCCTGGGGATCTTCGGTCAAAGCCGGTAGCATGCAGACGAGCTATGGGTGTCTTGCATGTCCGAGTTGATCAAAGTCCGGCCCGGCGCGCCTGGCCCCGGGACCAACCCATGATGTCGCATTTCGATCCAGTCGGTCGCGGCCGTTGCTGTCGCAACCCGCGCGTACCGCTTATGTCCAGTCCGGCGAGCGCCCCATGCTCCCGCTAGCCCCGCGCCAAACGCTGTGCCGACTCGAAGATCTCGCCGACCCCGGTAGCCGCGGCTTTTCCCTGCGCCTTCCGGACGGGAGCCCGGCCGACATCTTGGTGGTGCGTCGCGGCACCGAGTGCTTCGCGTATCGCAATCACTGCCCCCATACCGGCAGTCCGCTCGACTGGCAGCCGGACCAGTTCCTGAACCTGGAGCGGACGCTGATCCAGTGCGCGACGCACTCGGCCATGTTCCGCATCGAGGACGGGCGGTGCATCGCCGGTCCGTGCCGGGGCCAAGCGCTGACGCCGATGCCTCTGGAGATCGTCGAAGGTCGGCTGGAGGTCGCCGCGCTCGAGGTGTTGTGAATTCGCTGCCGTTGCGCGCGGTTGCTTTAGTCCCCGGGTCCACGCATGCTTTCGCGATGCATGCGCGAGCCATGGACGTACAGCACCTCTGCAAGGACTTCGGCGATGTTCGCGCAGTGGACGACATCAGTTTCAGCGTCGACCGGGGTACCGTCTGCGGCCTGCTGGGCGGCAATGGCGCCGGCAAAACCACGACGCTGTCGATGCTGCTGGGGCTGTTGACGCCTTCAAGCGGCGCAATACACGTCCTCGGCGAAGACATGCGGGCGCACCGTTACCGGGTATTGGGACGGATGAACTTCTCGTCGCCCTATGTCGACCTGCCGCAACGTCTCACTGTCACCGAAAACCTGCTCGTCTACGCCCACCTGTATGGCGTCCGCGGGGCGCGCAAGCGGGTAGCCCTGTTGGCCGACGAACTGGACATAGGCCAACTGTTGCGACGCCGTTACGGCACTTTGTCGGCGGGGCAGCGTACCCGCGTGGCACTCGCCAAGGCCCTGTTGAATACCCCGGAATTACTGCTGCTCGACGAGCCCACCGCCTCGCTCGATCCGGACAGCGCCGACCGTATCCGCGGTTACCTGCTCGATTATCAGCGGCGTACCGGGGCCACCGTGCTGCTCGCGTCGCACAATATGCCGGAGGTCGAGCGCGTGTGTGACGACGTGTTGATGCTGCGCAATGGACGGCTGGTCGACCGAGGCACACCGACTCAGCTGCTGGCACGCTACGGCCGCGGAACCCTGGAAGACGTCTTTCTCGATATCGCGCGGCATCCCGCGGGAGCCGCCTGAGGTGGCGACCAAAGCGCCTCCAGGGCTGTTTTCGCTGCGCCGCGTCGGTGCCATGGTCTTGCGCAACCTGTATCTGCTGCGCAGTTCCGGGCCACGCATCCTCGAGCTGTTCTACTGGCCGGCGGTACAACTGGTGTTATGGGGTTTTATCACCCAGTTCTTTGCGACCAACAGCACCTGGGTGGCGCAGGCGTCCGGTGTCCTGTTGGGCGCGGTGTTGCTCTGGGACGTCTTGTTCCGAGGTCAGCTTGGCGTATCGCTGGGATTCTTCGAGGAACTGTACTCGCGCAATCTCGGACATCTCTTCGTCAGCCCGCTACGCCCCTACGAAATGATCTGCGCCCTGCTCACCATCAGTCTGATTCGCACGCTGGTCGGGGTCGGCGTTGCGGCGTTATTGGCGGTACCGTTGTTTCAGTTTTCCATCCTGTCGCTCGGGCCTTCTCTGCTGGGGTTCTTTACCAACCTGCTGGTCATGGGCTGGGCGATCGGGCTGATGGTCGCGGCACTGGTGTTGCGTTATGGGCTCGGGGCCGAAAGTCTCGCCTGGGTGGCGATCTTCGCGGTCGCGCCGGTCAGCGGCATCTATTATCCCATCGCCGTATTGCCGGATTGGTTGCAACCGGTGGCCTGGGCGCTGCCGTCGAGCCATGTGTTCGAGGGCATGCGCGCG
>JBAYTM010000434.1:0-2763 GCA_041675685.1 Thiohalobacteraceae bacterium | reverse complement strand
GCTCGTACGCAACAACACGGCGGCGCTCTGGTTGCCGCTCTGGTCGCTGGCCGTGTTGTTGCGTACGAGCCGGTCCCTGGCGCTGGCCTTGCAGGCTGCTGCGATACTCGGCTCGGTGCTGGTGGTTGTCGCTTACCTGGGCCTGGGCGAACCGGCCGCTTGGTGGACGCCGCGCCTGGAGGCCATTCTCGGCGAGGTGTTTGCCGAACGCGGACTGGATATCGGCGACTATCTGCCCGATATGGCGCGTTGGATGACCGCGGCGCTGGCGGCGGCCCTGCTGTTCGGTGCGCTGGTCAGCCTGCTCTGGGCGCGCGCCTGGCAGGCGGCGTTGTACAATCCCGGCGGCTTCGGCGCGGAATTCCGCGAGCTGCGGCTCGGGCGGCGGTTTGCTTTGATCGGGCTGGCGGTCGCGGTTGTCGCGCAATTGCCGCTGGCCGGCATCGCGCAGGTCGCCGCAGACGTGTTGTTCAGCCTGCTGGTCGTCTATCTGCTGCAGGGGTTGGCGATTGCGCATGCGACGGTGCGCCTGACCCAGGCGGGGCGGGGTTGGCTGGTAGGGTTGTATGCCTTGCTGCTGTTCGCGGCGCCGCAGACGGTCGCCGTTCTGGGGCTGGTGGGTTGGTTGGATGCCTGGGTCGATGTGCGCGCCCGCTTGCGGGGGCCTGCGTGATACAGGGTTGTGATAGTCGAATTCATGGTTTAGTGACGAGGTACCGGGTCATGCAAGTAATACTGTTGGAAAAGGTCGAGAACCTCGGGAATCTGGGCGACCAGGTCAAAGTGCGTTCCGGTTACGGTCGTAATTTCCTGATCCCCAAGGGTAAGGCGACACCGGCGACACCGGCCAACATCGCGCGCTTCCAGGAGCGCCGTGCCGAGTTGGAAAAGGCGGCTGCGGAGGCGTTGGCCGCCGCGGAGGCGCGCAAGACAAGCCTTGAGGGTCTGTCGATCACGATTACCGCAAAGTCGGGTGATGAGGGCAAGTTATTCGGTTCCATCGGCACCGGCGACATCGCCGAGGCGGCGACTGCGGCGGGGCAGGCCGTGGAGCGTCACGAAGTGCGGTTGCCCGAGGGGCCGTTCCGCGCGGTCGGTGAATACGACGTCGACGTTCACCTCTATACCGATGTGAATGCGACCATCAAGCTGATTATCGCTGCGGAATAACGACTTCCGGGCGCCCGCCCGGATCGCTTCGGTACGCGCAGCAGGGGTGGCGGGAAACGCGCTTGTCGGTTCCCGCCGCGCTTGTGTATTCTGACCGCATAACGACGTACCGCCGTCCCGACGACTTCCCTCTGGAGCACTGATGCCTGAGTCTGTCCTGTCCACCGAACTGCGCGGTGGCGGTGCCGAGTCGCTCAAGGTTCCGCCGCATTCGATCCCCGCGGAGCAGTCCGTGCTCGGCGGCCTCATGCTCGACAACGAGGCCTGGGATCAGATCGCCGATCGGGTCTCCGAAGACGATTTCTATCGTCGCGATCACCGCCTGATCTTCCGCGCCATCGGCGAACTGGCCGAAGCCAACCAGCCATTCGACGTCGTGACGCTTGCCGAACAGCTGGAACGGAACCGCCTGCTGAATGACGCGGGTGGCCTGCCTTATCTCGGCGGGCTTGCCAAAGACACCCCCAGCGCCGCCAATATCCGCGCCTACGCGGACATCGTCCGCGAGCATTCGGTATTGCGGCAGATGGTGCGCGTCGGCACCGATATCGCCAACGCCGCCTACTTCCCCGAAGGGCGCGAATCCCGCGAGCTACTGGATTTCGCCGAGTCGCAGGTGTTCGAGATTGCCGAGCGCGGCAGTCGCGGCCGGCGCGGTTTCGTGCGCATCAAGGACTTGTTGACCCAGGCCGTCGATCGAATCGATCACCTGTTTCAGCTCGACAGCCCCATCACCGGCGTACCGACCGGCTTCAATGACTTCGATGAGATGACCGCGGGTCTGCAGCCATCGGACCTGGTCATCATCGCCGGACGTCCTTCCATGGGGAAAACCAGTTTCGCGATGAACATCGCCGAGAACGCGGCCATCAAACACAAGGTGCCGGTGGCCGTGTTCAGCATGGAAATGCCCGGTGAGCAGCTCGCGATGCGCCTGATGTCCTCGTTGGGGCGCATCGATCAGCACAAGGTGCGTACCGGCAAGCTGGACGACGACGACTGGCCGCGCTTGACCTCGGCCGTCAGCATCCTTGCCGAGGCGCCGCTGTTCATCGATGACACCCCCGCGTTGTCGCCCACCGATCTGCGCGCCCGCGCGCGGCGTCTCAAACGCGAACACGATCTCGGCATGGTCGTCATCGATTACCTGCAGCTGATGCAGGTACCGGGTTCGCGGGAGAACCGCGCCACGGAGATCTCGGAGATCTCGCGATCGCTCAAGGCGCTCGCCAAGGAGCTCCATGTGCCCGTGATCGCGTTGTCGCAGCTGAATCGTTCCTTGGAGCAGCGGCCGAACAAGCGCCCGGTCATGTCCGACCTGCGCGAGTCGGGCGCCATCGAGCAGGACGCGGACATGATCGTCTTCATCTACCGCGACGAGGTCTACGACAAGGACAGCCCCGACAAGGGCACGGCCGAGATCATTATCGGCAAACAGCGTAACGGCCCGATCGGTGTGCGCCGGCTCACCTTCCTCGGCCAGTACACGCGCTTCGAAAATTTCGTGTCCGACGGCTACGGCGGCGGAGGGGACTACGAATGACCCGTCCGCTCCAGGCGCGCATCGATCTCGGCGCCCTGCGGCACAACCTG
>JBAYTM010000433.1:0-2778 GCA_041675685.1 Thiohalobacteraceae bacterium | reverse complement strand
GCCGCCAGCGGGGCCGGCGCAGCGGGACAGTCCTCGACAAGACCGGCCAGCGCATCGCCGTCGATGGCCGTGCCGAGACCGGACAGGCGTGCCACGGCGACGATGGTCTCGGCGTCCGGCGCGCTCGATCGCCCGACGAGGTGTCGCCAGGCGGCAAACACATTTCCGGCCGGCCCCGGATCGTCGTCCGGCTGGCGCAGCAGCCAAGCATCGCGCAGGTCGGATTCGGCTTCGCGCCGCCCGGCCAGCTGGACGGCGGCGGCCGCCGCCTTCAGCGCCAGCCGGTGGCGCCATGCGCCGAGCCAAGGCGCGTCCGAACGCATGAGATTATCGAGCGAATTCAAGGCGCTGCCCGCCATCCAGGCGGCCTCGACATCGCTGTCGACGGGCGCGCGCGGCATCGCCCAGATAGGCACCGCAGGCACCGCGCTCTCGTGGGCGGCGGGAGAATCGAAGCGCTCGCTCATGCCGCCAGCATAACCCTCCTGTGCGCTTTTTGCCATTAATTTCGTGCTTATCCGCACAGCTTGTAGAGAGATAATAATGACTGATAATCTTGCATTATCGTTCATTATTAAATGTGCGGCATGAAGCTGTACAACTTGACACGAAAAGCCCCGGAGCCTACCATGCCGGCATCCCAAGCCAACGTTCAAGGACAAGATCGATGCCCCGCGCCGCCGTAAGCGACAATGAGCGCCTGTCGTTTCGCATCAAACCAGCCGACAAGGCCGTGATCCTGCGCGCCACCGAAATCACTGGCGCCGCCGGCATCACTGATTTCGTGCTGCGTACGGTGCTCGAAGCGTCACGCGACATCATCGAACGCAATGACCGTATTGTGCTGTCCGATCGTGACGCGCGCAAGGTGCTGGAAGCGCTTGAAAATCCCCCCGCCCCGAATGAGAGGCTGATCGCGGCAGCCAAAGCACTTCCGGCCGATCTATGAGCCCTCCTGACTGGCGGGAGGAGCCCATTGCGCGCCAGGACCGGGCAAGCTTCGATTGCGGCGACCACGCCATGAACACCTTCTTGCGCACGCACGCGCGCAAGAACCATGAACGCGGCGCCTCGAAGACGTTTCTTGCCGTGGCGAAGGACGATGCGGCGATCCTTGGCTTCTATACGCTAAGCCCCGCCGAGGCCGAATTCGAACGGGTGCCAGACAGATTCCGAAAGGGTCTTGGCCGCTACGCGGTCGGAGGGTTTCGTCTGGCGCGCCTTGCCGTGTCGGGGAGCCAGCAAGGCAAGGGGCTGGGTGGCCAGCTTCTGTTGGCGGCGGGCTTGCGTTGTATTCGCGCCGCCGCCGAAGTTGGCGGAACCCTGATGTTCATCGACGCTAAGAACGAGCGGGTTGCGACGTGGTATCATTCTTATGGCGCGTTGAGCCTCGATGACCGGCCATTATCCCTGTTCCTGCCGCTTGCGTCCTTCGAAGCCGGCTTGCGCCTAGGCGGAAAATTGTAGCCATGGCGTCGAGGCGCAACGCAGACGAGGATCCTGGCGATGATCTACCGGACATCGTCGACATCGTCCTGGAAATGGGCCGCGCTCAGGAAGAGCCGCCGGTGGATGCCGGTCGCTCCTCACCCTTTCCTCGCTTCCGGCCGTCGCTGACTCCCGCCTGCCGACCCATCTCGGCGCTCTGGCTAACCGCGCCCGCGATTATGTCGAGGCGGCGAGCTCTGCCAACACCCGGCGTGCCTATGCATCGGACTGGAAGCACTTTGCAAGCTGGTGCGGCCGGCAGGGCGTCGAGATGTTTCCACCCGATCCGCAGGCGGTCGGCCTCTACATTACGTCTCTGGCCCCGGAAAGGCGGCGGGCGACAGAAAGCCCAGCTCGGTGTCGACGATCGAGCGGCGGCTGTCGGCGCTAACGTGGAACTATGCCCAGCGCGACCAGCCGCTCGACAGGAAGGACCGCCACATCCACCATCATGGCTGGCATCCGCAATACCCACGCCGCCCCGCCCCTGCAGAAGAAAGCGGTGCTGCCCGAAGACCTAGTCGCCGTGCTGGAGGTGTTCGACCGCACAAGTCTGTGCGGCCTGCGAGACCGCGTCATGCTGCTGCTCGGCTTCGCCGGCGGTCCGCGCCGCTCCGAGGTGGTCGGTCTGGATGTCGATCGCAACCAGACTGAGGGCGGTCGCGGCTGAGTCGAGATCCTCGACAAGAGCATGCTGCTACATCTGCAAAACCGGCTGGCGCGAGGTCGAAGTCGGGCGCGGCTCGTCCGATGCCACCTGCCCTGCCGTGGCGTTGGAGATCTAGCTCGAGTTCGCGCCTATCGCACACGGGCTGTTCCGGCAGGTCAACGACCAAGGCAAGGCGGTCGGCGCCGATCGGCTTAACCCTCGTCAAGCGCATGCGCTGGCGAGCGGCGTGCGCGGCGATGTCGCCGAGGGGCAGCGGGCGGGCCTGTTCGCCGGGCACTCGCTGCGCGCCTGCCTCGCCTCCTCGACCGAGATGACCCGCAAATACCAACGCCGCCGCGACTGCTTCCGCATCAACCTCACCAAGGCGGTAGGGCTTGTAGGCTGGAGATCGTCCCTCCTCAGCCCGGTCATCAATCAAACAGGTGTCGATCCCAGAACACAAATCGATGGAGGCTGGCCGTGATCGATTGAGAGTCGGGATGTACCGGGTTGATCAGACGGCATCTCGGAAGCTGTCAAACGGCATCCAAAGTTGACCCCGGATCGGCGTCCAATTTTGACCCCCCTTGGTGTAGAGCGCTGCGGCGAGCGCCCGACCGGGTGGAGCTGGCCCGGGTTGC
>JBAYTM010000432.1:0-2788 GCA_041675685.1 Thiohalobacteraceae bacterium | reverse complement strand
GGATCCGTCGCCGCCTGTCGCAGCAAATCAATGATGGGTGCAAACGATTCGAACGGGTGATGCACGAGGATGTCGGCATCGCGCATGACCGCGAACATGTCTTCTTTGGCATCCAATCTGCGCGGAATGCTCGGCGTGAACGGCGCATATTTGAGATCAGGTCGATCGACCAGATCGTAGATCGCCAGCAGACGATTCAGATTCACCGGCCCGTTGACCTGATACAGATCGTCACCGGCCAACTCGAACTCATGCAGCAGAAAGTTCGCCATTTCGGTGTTGCAGTTGTCGGCGACCTCGAGCCGCACCTCGTCGCCGTAGCGCCGCGACAGCAGCTCGCCCTGCACGGCGCGCAACAGGTCTTCGATCTCTTCTTCGTCGACGAACAGATCGCTGTTGCGCGTGACCCGGAACTGAAAACAACCGGTCACCTTCATGCCCGGGAACAGATCGCCGACGTGCGCGTGGATCATCGACGACAGGAACACGAAATCGTACGGACCGCGGCCGTAATCCTGCGGCACCCGGATCAGCCGCGGCAGTGAGCGCGGCGCCTGCACCACGGCGACGCGACTGGAGCGGCCGAAGGCGTCCTTGCCCTCCAGCGAGACGATGAAGTTCAGACTCTTGTTGAGGATGCGCGGAAAGGGGTGGGCGGGATCCAGCCCCAGGGGACTGAGCACCGGCAGCAGTTCATGCGTGAAGTGCCGGTGCACCCACTGTGCGAGCTTGGGATTCCACTCGGTGCGGCGCACGAAGCGGATGCGCTCCTGCGCCAGCGCCGGGAACAGCTCCTCGTTGAGCACGCGGTACTGCTCGGCGACCAGTTGATGGGCCTCGACGCTGATCCGTTTCAGGGTCTCCTGCGGCGTCAGCCCGTCGGGACCGAGCTGCAGCGCCCCCGACAGCTCTTTCTCCTTGAGGCCGGCGACGCGCACTTCGAAGAACTCGTCCAGATTGGTGCTGGAGATGCACAGGAACTTGAGGCGTTCCAACAGCGGGGCGGAGGTGTCTTTGGCCTGTTCCAGGACCCGCTTGTTGAATGCCAACAGGCTCAGTTCGCGGTTGATGTAGAGGCTGGGCTGCTGAAGGTCGATGCTGTTCATGAAAACTTCAAATCCGGGGCTTGCGGCGATTATGCACAATTTCGTCGGACGGTGGCGCGCCGCCGCTGAACTAGGCCTTTCCGTCATGAAGGCCGACAGGCCGGCGCAGTGTAACAATACTGTCATATTGACCGTCTATTCTCCGCGCGATGCAGAGCTCCCCCCCGTCCCGTGTCTCGCCCCTGTCACAGATCAGCCCGCGCGTGGCGGCGCGGCGGCGCACCTGGCGCATGATCAAGGATGGCCTGGCCCGCTATGGCGTGATGGTCGGCGGCTTCGGGGTGATCGTCGCCATTCTGTTGATCTTCTTCTACCTGTTATATGTCGTCTTCCCCCTGCTCAAGCCCGCGTCGGCCGAGGCGGTGGCCGGTTATCCATTGGGCGATCCGGTCGCCGAGACCCTGTATCTGGCGATGGAGGAGCAGGCCGAGATCGCCGTGCGTTACGACGCCGCCGGCCGGGTGCGTTTCTTCTCGACCGCCGACGGCCGGAGTCTGCTGGAACAGGCCCTGCCGCTGCCGGCAAAGACCGAGATCGCCAGCGTCGCCGAGGGCGGCAGCAATCGAACTGTGGTCGGCCTCGGCCTGTCGAACGGCTCGGTACTGATCACCAGGCACGCCTATGCCGCGACCTTCCCCGACGACAAGCGTCTGATCACGCCGCGGCTGGATTTCCCAGGTGGCGAGGCGCCGCTGGCGGTCGACCCGCGTGGCCGGGCGCTGGACCGCCTCGCCGTGCAGGTCGGCGACCGCACCAGCATCGCCGCGCTGACCGAAGATCAGCGCCTGCTGCTGGTGATCTTCGAGAAGAAGACCTCGTTCCTCGAGGAGACCGAGACGCTCGAGCGTTTCGAACACGAACTGCCCAATACCGCCGGCCAGGTGCGGCGCCTGCTGATCGACCCGGACCAGCGCGTCCTGTACGTCGCCACCGATACCGGCGTGCTCGCCTATTACGACATCGCCGATCCGGAGGCGCCACGCCTGATCCAGCAATTGGGCGTGGTGCCGCCCGGCACCACGCTGACCGGGCTCAAGCTGCTGGCCGGCGGCATTTCACTGCTGGTCGCCAGTTCGGACGGGCAGATCGCCCAGTGGTTCCCGGTCCGCAACGAGGCGAACCAGCCGATGCTGCGCAAGATCCGCAGTTTCGCCACCAAGGCCGGCGTGACGGCTTTGGCGCCGGAATATGCACGCAAGGGTTTTATCGCGGCCAATGCGCGCGGCGAGATCGGCATCTACCACACCACGGCCGAGCAACGCGTGTTGCGGATCGGAATCAGCGACCAGCCGATCCGCAATCTCGCCGTATCGCCGCGCGCCAACGCCCTGCTCGCAGAGGATGCGGGCGGCCGGTTGCACTTCTGGCACATCGACAACGAACACCCTGAAATCTCCTGGTCGTCGCTCTGGGGCAAGGTCTGGTACGAAAGCTATCCGCAGCCGGAGTACGTCTGGCAGTCGTCCTCGGCGAGCAACGACTTCGAACCCAAATTCAGTTTGACGCCGCTCGCCTTCGGCACGCTCAAGGCGGCCTTCTACGCCATGCTGTTCGCGGTGCCGATCGCCATCTTCGGCGCCATCTATGCGGCGTATTTCATGGCCCCGGCGATGCGCAAGGTGGTCAAGCCGACCATCGAGATCATGGAGGCGCTGCCGACGGTCATCCTCGGCTTCCTGGCG
>JBAYTM010000431.1:0-2803 GCA_041675685.1 Thiohalobacteraceae bacterium | reverse complement strand
CGATCTGACCGACGTCGACACCGACGGTTACCGACGCCACAGCGCCGCGCAACGCCGTAACGAGCAACTGGTGCTGAAATGCTTCCTGTCCACGGGCGGTCGCTATCACCTGCTGTTCAACGGACTCGACCTCGACGCGCTGGATCCGCAGGGTCTGACCGCCGAACAGCTTGCTGGCGACCGGCGCGCCGCCAGCCAGGGCGCATTGACCTTCAATACCCGCAAGACCGTCCGTCAGAAGCAGATCGGCGCGCGCATCGAGCACGACTTGTCGGAAGCGCAGGCCCTATCCCTGACCGCGCATGGCGGCCGGCGCGAGACCTCGCAGATGTTGTCGGTGCCGGTCACCGTCCAGCAGAACAACCCACTGCACGGTGGCGGTGCGATCGATCTGGAACGCGATTATTACGGTGTCGATGCGCGTTGGCGCTGGTCAGCGGCACTCTGGGGCCGACCACTCACTTTGACGACAGGTTTTCAATACGAGGTGTCGGACGACCTGCGTCGCGGTTATGAAAACTTCCAGGGCGACCAGCTCGGCGTGTTCGGCGCGCTGCGCCGCGACGAGCGCAATCGCGTGACCGGCCAGGATCTTTACGTCCAAGCCGCCTGGCAGTGGAGCGCGCGATGGCATATCAACCTGGGCGCGCGTTACAGCCGGGTACGGTTCCGATCCGACGACCGTTTCATCACCCCGGACAACCCCGACGACAGCGGTCGGCTTGCGTATTCGCAGTGGTTGCCGGTGATCGGCGCGCTGTACCGGGCGACGCCTTCGTTGAGCCTGTATGCCAATGCCGGCGGCGGTTTCGAGACGCCGACCTCGACCGAACTTGCCTACCGCAGCGACGGCCTGAGCGGCCTCAATGACGAGCTGGATCCGGCACGCAGCAAGAATGTAGAGATCGGTCTGCGCGCGCGCGAGGAAAGACTGCAGTATTCGGCCGCGCTTTTTTATAGCCGCACCGAGGACGAGCTGGTCGTGGTCGCGAACCAGGGCGGCCGCAGCGTCTACGGCAACGCCGGCGTCTCACGTCGCCGCGGTGCCGAGCTCGCGCTGTCAGGCGAGCTTTCGTCAGGCTGGCGTTACGCTGCGAGCTACACCTTTCTCGACGCGCGTTATCTGAGCGATTTCGCGGTATGCAGCGCGCCGCCTTGCGCGATCGATGAGAACCTTATCGAGGCGGGCCGCCATATCCCCGGGCTGTCCCGTCATTTCGGATGGGCCGAGCTGGTCTGGACTCCGGTAGACGATACGGATATTGCATTGGAGGGACGCTTTGTCGATCGACTGTACGTCAACGATGCGAACAGCGAAGCGGCGCCTGCCTATGCGAGTTTCGATTTCAGCGTAGAGCGGCGGATTGCGTCCGGCGGCTTCGAATGGCGCGGCTTCGTACGCTTGAACAATTTGTTCGACCGGGAGATCGTCGGCTCGGTCATCGTCAACGAGGCCAACGGCCGCTATTTTGAGCCGGCGCCGGGGCGCAATTGGGTGGTCGGTGTCAGTCTGGCCAAGGTCTTCGACTAACCGGCCGCAGTCAAACAGTCTTGCACTCATAAACGAAAACGCCCCTCGCGAGAGGGGCGTTCCGATTCGGCCAAGCCTGTTCCAGCCGACATTATTTCCCGGCGATCTTCTCCAGTTCCTTGGCCGGGATGATCTGTCCGTCCAGGCCCGCTTCCTTGCCGTTCTTGCCGTAGGCGACGCTCATCAGGGTCGAGTAGTAGACCACCGGCATCTTGAACTTGGTGCCGTACTTGGCGTTGATCTGGTCCTGATAGACCTCGGTGTTCATCTGACACACCGGGCAGGGCGTGACGATCATGTCGGCGCCGTTGTCGTAGGCCGATTCGATGATGTCCTTGATCAGCGCCTGGCTCTTTTCGGGTTCCGAGAAGGCGAGCGCGCCGCCGCAGCAGGAGACTTTCTTTTCATAGGTCTCGCAGGCCTCGGCGCCCATGGTGGTGATGAGCTTGTCGAGGTATTTCGGATTCTCGAACGACTCGCCGGCGATGCCGAAGGGGCGGTTGGTCTGGCAGCCGACGTAACCGGCGATCTTCATGCCTTCCAACGGCTTCTTCACATGCTTGCCGAGCTCGTCGTAGCCGAAGTCTTCGATCAGCACTTCCACCATGTGGCGGATGTTCTTGTCGCCCTTGACGCGCAGGCCAGCCTCGGCCAGTGCCTGGTTGGTCTCCTTCATCAGGTCACCGTCCTGATGCAGGCGTTCCTGGGTCTCCTTGGTGGCGAGCCAGCAGGCGGCGCAGGTGGCGACGATGTCCTGATTGGGATGCGCCTGTTCCGACAGCGCCATGTTGCGTGCCGACAGCGCCAGACGCGGCAGCTCGCCGCCGCCGGCGTAGCCGATGGAGGCGGAGCAGCAGTTCCAGTCCGGGATCTCGTTCAGCTCGATGTCGAGCACGTCGCACATCGCGTTGACGGACACCTGATAGTTGGATGCCGAGGCCGCCTTCTGCGAAGAACAGCCGGGGTAGAACGAATAGGATTTCTTGGCCATGTGAATGTCTCTCCTCAGGCGCCGGCTTTGCCAATCTTGGCTTCTTCGATGGCCTGGGCCTTGGCCAGGATGGCCTGCAGGCCCTTCGCATCTTTGCAGCCATGTCCGCCCAGGATCTCCATGGGCGACATGCGCTTGGTCTTGAGCATGCCCAGACCGATGTCCTTCATCTTCAGCGAGGTCTTGATGCCCTCGCCGATGCCGTTCATGAAGTACAGCTGCAAGCCGAGTTTCAGTTCGTTGACGCGGCCGGTCTTGGTCAGGTTGTTCCAGAACAGCTG
>JBAYTM010000430.1:0-2805 GCA_041675685.1 Thiohalobacteraceae bacterium | reverse complement strand
CGGCGAAGCGCTTGCACGCATTTGCTGGCGGAGATCCGCCAGACCCGGCCACTCTCCGTGGTCATGGCGGAGCAGATCGCTGAACTTCGGGAGTGGGCGAGGCAGCGTACCGTGCCGGTGGATTGACGGATCAAAAAAGTGCCAGAGCCGAACGGCACTCAAATGTAGGGTGGGTTAGCGTAGTTTGCGTAACCCACCGGGCGTCGCGGAGCGACACGATGCTTTTTTAGAAGGAGTGCCTGACGGCACGTCTGGTGGGTTACGGCGCAAAAGCGCGCCTAACCCACCCTACATTGGATAAGAGTCGAGCGTTGCTTCCTTACTTCGCCTTTAAAGGAAACCGCTCGGGGTGCTCGATGATCTCTTCCGTCAGATCGATGTCCAAATCCGGCCAGTAATAGTGCGCCGGCGAAGGCTCCTGCACATTGAGTACCTGACCCACCGGCGCATCCTTGAACCAGGGAAAATCCGCGTAGGCCATGAACAGCTCCTTCTCTCCGGCGAGGAGCCAGATGCCGTGGCTGCTGATGTGCGACACTTCAACCGCCGAAGTGCCTTTTCCATGCGGCTTGGAGTTCATCGTAGTGCGCCTCGATGATCCGTTCGATGTTGCTGAGTTGCGGCCGTGACAGGCCATAATTCCTGGCGAGTCCGATAGCCGGTTCCAGCCAGTATTTGGCCTCGCCGCTGCTGCAATGCACATGTACGTGCATGCGCGTTTCCTCACGGGAGAAGAAAAAGAAACGATAGCCCTTTTCCCGAAATACCGTGGGACTCATTCCCTGTCCGTCCTTGTGGGGCCTGTCCTTGGCCGCTGCCAGTCGATCGGGCCGGCAGTCAACTATGTAACAGGGGTTTCAGGCCGGGTCAATCAAGCTTCATAATCGCCCGTCCTCGCTGGCGCCCCTTCGCGCCCCGTTCTAGACTCGGGGAATCACGCACTCCCCCGGGCCGCCCATGAAAAAACTCAAACACGAAGCCGAACTTGTAAAGGCCGCTCTGGCCGCCGGCATGGAATACGCCGAGAAGCGCGGCGCCGCCGTGTTCGAGCCGACCGACTCCGCCAATGAGCGTATCCTTTATATCTACCGCTTGCTGGTGCACGACAAGGTCATTCAACCGATGCCGGAAGACCAGGTCTCGCAACAGACGCTGCGGCATCGTCTGGCGATGTGGTATGCGAAGCAATTGCCGAAGGACCACCCCCTGCTGGGCTGAGGCGCCGGATGATTCTGATGGACGCGGAATCGGACCTGAGACCTTGTAACACTTCGCGCAGGGAGGCCGCGTGACCATTCTGCTCGTCATTCTCGGCGCCATCCTGGTGACGGTCATCGTCCTGAACCTGGGGTCCGGCGAGAAGAAGATCGAGGCGCGCATCGCCAGCCTCTACGCCGTCGGCGATCAGCAGTTCCACCGTTCGATGGGCAGCCTGCTGGGCCCGCCCTTGTTGCAGGGGAACCGGATCACCGCGTTGCAGAACGGCGACGAGATCTTCCCCGCCATGCTGGACGCCATCCGCGGCGCGCGCGAGACGATCAACTTCGAGACCTATATCTATTGGTCGGGCGAGATCGGCACGGAGTTCGCCGACACGCTGTCGCAACGCGCGCGTGACGGCATCCGGGTGAATGTCCTGGTCGATTGGGCCGGCAGTGTGAAGATGGAGGAAAGCCTGCTCGATGAGATGCGCGAGGCGGGCGTGGAGGTGCGGCGCTTCCATCCGGTGCGCTGGTATACGCTCTCGAAGCTCAACAACCGCACCCATCGCAAGCTGCTGGTCGTCGACGGCCGCGTCGGCTTCACCGGGGGCGTCGGTATCGCGGACTTGTGGCAGGGACACGCACAGGACGAGTCGCACTGGCGCGATTCCCACTTCCGGCTGGAAGGCCCGGCGGTCGCGCAGATGCAGGCGGCGTTTCTCGACAACTGGATCAAGACCGATGGCGCGGTGCTGCACGGGCCGGACTATTTTCCGGAGCTGAAGCCAATGGGGGAGAGCTGGGCGCAGGTGTTCCGCAGCGCGCAGGACGAGGGCGCGGAGAGTGTGCGCCTGATGTATCTGCTGTCGGTCGCCTGCGCCCGGCAACGGATCGACATCGCCAGCGCCTATTTCGTGCCGGACGATTTGTCGCTCGACATGTTGGTGGCCGCATTGAAACGCGGGGTGCGCGTTCGCATCCTGGTACCGGGCAGGCACACCGACAGCCCGATGGTGCGGCGGGCGTCGCGCGCGCGCTGGGGCAGGGCGCTGGAGGCCGGCGCAGAGATCTACGAGTTTCAGCCGACCATGTTCCATTGCAAGGTGATGATGGTCGATGCGCTCTGGAGCTCGGTCGGCTCGACCAATTTCGATACGCGCTCGTTCCGTTTGAACGCCGAGGCGAACCTCAATGTGCTGGATGCCGAGTTCGCGACGGCGCAGACAGAGGTCTTCGAGAGCGACCTGCAACGCGCGCGACAGATCACCTACGAGGACTGGCGCAGGCGGCCCTGGAACGAAAAGCTCAAGGAACATCTTGCGCAACTGTTGCGTTCGCAGCTCTGAGGGGTCATGGTGCGTCGCTACGCCGACGCACCCTACGCACTGTCGGTCATCGGTGCCTGGACCCGGTCATGGTGCGTCGCTGCGCCGACGCACCCTACGCACTGTCGGTCATCGGTGCCTGGACCCGGTCATGGTGCGTCGCTGCGCCGACGCGCCCTACGCACTGTCGGTCATCGGTGCCTGGACCCGGTCATGGTGCGTCGCTGCGCCGACGCACCCTACGCACTGTCGGTCATCGGTGCCTGGACCCGGTCATG
>JBAYTM010000429.1:0-2809 GCA_041675685.1 Thiohalobacteraceae bacterium | reverse complement strand
TTCTGATCGCCGACGAGCCGACCACGGCGTTGGACGTGACCATTCAAGCACAGATTCTGCATCTCCTTGCCAAGTTGCAGCGGGAACGCGGCATGGCGCTGTTGCTTATCACCCACGATCTCGGCGTCGCCGCGCAGATGGCCGATTGCGTCGCGGTGATGTATGCCGGACAGATCGTCGAGCAGGCACCGCGCGAGGCGTTTTTTTCCGCGCCGGCGCATCCGTACACACAAATGCTGTTTCGTGCTCAGCCGGATGTCGAACAACGCGGTCGCGTATTGGCGGCCATCCCGGGACAGGTGCCCAGTGCCGGGGCGCAGCTGTCCGGTTGTCGCTTCGCGGCGCGTTGCGACCGCAGCCAACCGCGTTGTCAGCTGGAGATTCCGTTGTGGTACGGCACGTCCGAATGGGGTGTCCGTTGTTTTCTCGGCGAGCGCGGAGAGCATGCGGGCGCCGCAGTCTGGGAGCCAAGCGCCGTCGCCGGAGTCCGATCCGAGACGGGGGCCGAGCCGTTGCTGGAGGTCCGCGACCTCAGCGTCAGCTTCGATGTCTCCACGGGATTCGGGCGCTCCCATCAGCGGCTGATTGCCGCCGAAGATGTTTCATTCGATCTAAAGCCCGGACGCACGCTGGCGCTGGTCGGCGAGTCGGGCTGCGGAAAGACCACGGTGGCGAAGGCAGTGCTCCAGTTGCAAGCGATCGACACGGGCAGCATTCGTTTCGAGGGGACCGATCTCGCGCAACTCAGAGGCGAGGCGTTGCGGACGGCACGAGCCGGTTTCCAATTGGTGTTTCAGGATCCTTTCGCGTCGCTCAATCCGCGTATGCGCATACGCGACATGTTTCTGGAGGCGATGGAAGTTCAGGGCATCGGAGCGGACCGTCAGGAACGCATGGCGCTGGCCGCGACCTTGATGGGACAGGTTGGCCTTCGATCCGAGCAGATCGGGCTGTTTCCGCATCAATTTTCGGGCGGGCAGCGCCAGCGAATCTGTATCGCGCGGGCGCTGGCCGTACGGCCCAAGCTGCTGGTGTGCGACGAACCGACCAGCGCGCTGGATGTCTCGGTGCAGGCGCAGATCCTCAATCTGCTGCGTGATCTCCAGGCCGAGCAGAATCTCGCTTACCTTTTTATCAGTCACGATCTCGCGGTGGTCGGTTACCTCGCCGATGAGATCGCCGTCATGTATCTCGGTCGGATCGTCGAGCGCGGACCGGCCGCGGCCCTGCTTGCCGCACCGCGACACCCTTATACCCAGGCGCTGCTGGCGGCCGTGCCCCGGGTCGGCGACGCCCGCCAATAAGGGGCGGTCGGCGGCGATATCCCATCGCCTTTGACGCGCCCCTCCGGCTGCCATTTCCACCCGCGCTGTCCGCATGCGCGCCCGCAGTGCCGTGTGACTTTCCCGGCCAGTGTCCCGGTCGACGGCCGGCACAGTGTGAGTTGTATCCTGTACGCCGCCACCCCCCTCTGAGGTACCCCGAGCCGGCTCAATGATCGCGGCCTTTGGACGCTATCTGCCTGAGCACTTCGACGTCGGTGACCGGGTGAGACGTGGCGCGCAAGTACAGCAAAACAGAACAAGAATCTGCCATCCGCAAAGTGACCCTCGAGGGCGTGTCCGTAAAGCAGGCGGCGCAGGAGGTCGGCATCGCCGTATCCACGCTCCGGCGCTGGCTCAAGGACGCCGGGTCGAACCCACAGCCGATCCCGCAAGCGCCAGCCGCGGACACCGGCGTCCGGCTGGTAATCCTGGACCTCGACGGTATCGCGCCTAAAGTCGAACGCATCCTGATCAACGAGGGCTACCGACCCGAGGTCTCGCTGCTCGCGCAGCATGAACTCGGGCGCGCCTTGTCACGCGATGCCGCAGCAATGGCGTGCGCCCGGGTGTTTCAGCTGGCATTGAGCGGCGCGCTCCGGCTGGTCGATCTCATCCTTCGCAGCGGCCGGGACGTCCCCGTCGTCGCGATTGGCGAAGGGCTGCGCGAGCGGTTGCTCGGTGATACCAGGTTGGATGCCGAGTGCCTTGCCGAGCGGGAGCGTGGGCACCTGGAAGTGGTGCTCGATCGCTTGCACCTGCGCGTCGTGGAGCGCCGTCAATTGCGGGATTGCCGGCGACACTTCGAGCAGTTGCAACGCTGTTGTTACCGGAACTTCGACCTGAATACCGCCCCCGTCGTCATTCTCGGGGGCGGTCGCCACATCTACGCCAACCCGGCGTACATGCGGCTGTTCGGCTATCCGACATTCGCCGCGTTGCACGAAGCCGGGGCCATTGGTGTGCTCGATGAACCGGCGCATGCGGCCATCGAACAGGCCAGTCGTGGAGGCGACGAGGGAGCTGCTGCGACGCTGTCCGTCCCCGTGCGGGTTGCCGATGGAAAGGTAGTCAACATGCGCGCCGAGCTGATGCCCTTCCCCGGCGTCTCACGGGGCGTCCAACTCGTACTGCACCCGCTGGAACTGGACGCAGACGGCGCAAACGAAGCGGTCACTGAACAAGCGGACGATGCGCAGCATGCGCTGTGGACCGAAAGGGTCGTCGAGGCGCTCAAGCAGGACCACCTGTTCTCGATCGTTTATCAGCCCATCGTGCATCTCGCCGGCGTAGCACCGGCGTCCTATGAGGCGTTATTGCGGATGCACGACGAGGATGGCGAACTGTATCTGCCGGGAAGTTTCCTGCCCGCGGCACAGCAGGCGGGTTTGATGAAGGTTGTAGACCATTGGATTATCCGGCGTGTCCTCAAGGTCGCTCAGGCCGAGTGCAGCAGTGGCCGGGCTATCCGGCTGTTCGTAAAGCTT
>JBAYTM010000428.1:0-2811 GCA_041675685.1 Thiohalobacteraceae bacterium | reverse complement strand
GGCGGTCGTCGCCCAGCGGGTGGATCACGACCATGGTGTCCTTGCGCGCCTCGACGATCTCGTCCAGATAACAGATGGCGCCGATGCGCACGGCGCGCGTCAGCGGGCCATCGATCCACACCGTTTCGCCACCGCGCACCAGATAACGCCCGACCAGATCCGAGGCCGTCAGATCGTCATGACAGGATACGGTGATCAATGGCCGTTCGAGACGCCACGCCATGTACTCCATGAAGCGCGTCTTGCCGCAGCCGGTCGGACCCTTCAGCAGCACCGGCAACTGGTTGGCGTAGGCCGCTTCGAAGATCTGCACTTCGTCGCCGGTCGCTTCGTAGTAGGGCTCTTGCTCGACAAAGTATTCGGTGCTGTTCAGCAGTTCGGCTTGCATGGCGTTCTCGTTGGTGTTTTAAACGTCATCGTCGGTCGCGGCAAGCGGAACCGCGGGAATACTGTTTCGCTCGCTGAACCCCACTACCCCGTCGTTCCAGCGCATGCCGGAGATTAGTGGCCCTTAAACTCTTTTCCGGTCATACCCCAAGTGCGGCGCGTCGCGTCGACGGATTCCCGCCTGCGCGGGAATGACGAGGTCTTAACCATTCGGTTGTCATCCCGGCCTATGCAGGAGCGTAGTACCTGTAGGATCCGGTCCCCATCGCGCCCCGATCTCAGCGCGTCGCGTCACTGGATTCCCGCCTCCGCGGGAATCACGGTCTGTACAATTCCGCGCTTTCGGCGGCGTATGCCGGGACCCGGCTGCGTCGTGTCGCTGAATTCCCGCCTTCACCGAAATGGCGAGGCCTTAACCGTTCGATCGTCATTCCGGCGTAGGCCGGAATCCAGGTGCGCCGCTCTCCCGGATATCAGTTCCGCAGAACTGTTCGCGATGTATCGTTCCTGCGCCGCAACGGCGGCGCGTGCGATCGGCCGGTGTTATCAGTCCGCATCGTCCGTCATCGGCGGCGCTGCGGTCGTCAGCGGCCCGACCTTCTTCGCGATCTCGTCCAGCCGCGCTTCGCGTTCGGCCTTCTTGGCGGCGCGCTTGGCGTAGGCGTCCGGCTTCAAGGGAATCGAATCCTCGCCGAACATCACCTGCCGCAGAAACTGCTGACCGAACGACATGAGCGCGACATCGTCCGCAAGGATTTTCTGTTTGAAGTCCGGCGCGAGATCGTAGACCTCGTCGAACGAGGGCATCTGGATGAATTCGCGAAACTGGTCCATGTCGTAGCAGGCCATGAAGAACAACTGCAGGCTGCGCTGCGAGGGCTTGCCAACGGTCGGCCCGGAAGACTGCTTTTTCAGGATCAACTGGCGCCAGCCGCGACCCAACTCGTCGTATTCTTCGAGGCCCTGTTCCTGACGGTATTCGTCCACGGTGAGTTTGCGTGGCTCGTTGTGGCCATGACAATGCGATTCCTGCACGAGTGCGTAGGAGGTTCGATCGACGAACTCGTCCTGGCGGCGCAAGGACAGCAGCGCGACCGGATAGTACCGGCACGCAGTCGGGCGGTCTTCATAGACGCTACAACCTTCGTCGGTCATGAACTGGCATTGCGTGCCCTCCTCGACCGGCTTGAGCTTGATGCCGGCAATGCCGTCCTTCTCCAATTCGAACGGATAGGTGTACTTGAGCAGGAAGTCCCCGGAGGTCATACCGAGACGCTGCTTGAGGCGCACGACATCGTAGGGCGTCAACGAGATATCGATGTTCTTGCAACAGGCGTTGAAACAGTCGATGCCTTTGTGGCACCGGAACTGAATGACCGCATTGCCATCGACGGTCTGCGGAACGACGGGGCTGCCCGGAAAGGGCGACTCGCCGATATTGATGTCTACCATGGTACTTCTCCCGAGCTACGGCTTTGGCCACGGCTCTTAACGACTAACGACAAAACTTTAACCGCAAAGGACGCGAAGGCGCGCAAAGAAAACACAACTTTTCGTGAAACAAGATTGGAAGACATCGCTCCAGCGGTCCGTGCCGGCTGGGCGCTATAAGGCGATTCTCCTTCTCTTTCGTTTGAAGGACGCGCCAACGAGCGGCCGTATGGTGACTTCGGATCTCGCCTTTCGATTTTCCAGTCCTATATTTCCTTTGCGCGCCTTCGCGTCCTTTGCGGTTAAAGTTTTCAATAATGCGGCAGTCCGCCGATGGCGAATCCTACCGCCATGGGAGGCCGGCGTCGAAATCCTGCCTGCCGACTGAGGAATGCCCACCTTCAGAAAACAAAAAACCGGGCGCCTTGCGGCGCCCGGTTCTTCGTCCTGCCAGCTACCGCACCTTAGTGGGCGGCGGGCTTGAACAGCTTGGACTTGTCCACCAGGTCGACATGCTTGCGCTTGAAGCAGTTCCACTGTTTGGTGTTCTTGTCGTACACGCTGTTCACGAAGCAGTGCCAGTTTTCCTCATCGACAAAGTTCTTGTCCATGCGGTAGTAGAAGCCCGGGTAGCGGGATTCTTCACGGAACTGGATGTGCTTCATGTGGGCTTCGGCGGTCAGGATGCGGTGGTAGTTCTCCCAGGCCCGCAGCAGTTCGTGCAGGTCCTTGGCGCGCATCTTCGCGGCGTCTTCCTTCAACATCTCGAGCTTCTCTTCCGCCACCTTGAGCATGTTCTCGTTGGTGGTGTAGTAGGTCGCGACACCGGCCACATACTCGTCCATGATCTTCTGCAGACGGAACTGCAGCATCTTGGGCGTGATGTAGTTCGGGTTGACGTCGATCGCGGTGGTGTAGTCCTTGAACTCCAGGTAGGTACGCACCGGCTTGTAGATCTCTTCCACCAGCTGAGCGGGATCGGTGTCCAGCTCG
>JBAYTM010000427.1:0-2832 GCA_041675685.1 Thiohalobacteraceae bacterium | reverse complement strand
GGCGGCGGATGGCGTGGGTATGGCCCTCGACGCAGAAGCCGGTGAAGAAATTGATGCCCTCGACGTGGACGCCCTGTTCCAGCATCACCTTCGCCGCCAGCATGGAATCCAAGCCGCCGGAGATCAGTGCTACCGCTTTGGGTTTGTCTGGCATGCCGCACACCTGGGAAGAAGGGCGGCTATATTAGCCCAAATGCGCGGCAACGGCAGCCGCACCTGGGCTTCGTATCTTTATATTCAGTGACGTTTTTGGTTGGATTCGTTCGGGACCACGGGGGTTGCATCGGTTTCCAGCTGCAACCTGCGCCAGGCGGCCTGGCTGCCGGTATCGGCCCAGAGTTCGATATCCTGCAGCGGCTCCAGCACCGGCGCGCCGTCCAGGGCGCGAATCGCCTGCAATACATCCATCAGGGCGACGAAGCCCTGACACAATTGCTGATACATTTCCGCACCGGTGTGGCGGAGGCGATCTGCCAATTGTCCGTAGGCCCCGCGCCCGAGATCGACATAGTAGGACACGCGTACCATCCGGCGCTCCGCATGCTGCGGGTAGAACCCGGAAAACAACAGACACTGATCGCCGACGTCGCGTAGCTGCGCGACCTGCAGCTGGCCGCTGGAGGCGCTTCCGCGCAGATAGTCGATCGCCAGGGCGCTCGCTCCGAGCTCGGGCCGTGCGACGAAGCGCATCAAGAGGAACACCAGATAGCTTTCCAGCGTCTCGTCCAGGTTGCGGGCCGACAATGCCTCGGCCTCGCTGACCAAGGCGTGCCATTGCGCGGTGGATGTCGGTTCCAGGATCAATTGTGGCATCGGGAGACCTCCTGCAGCGTAAACCCATAGCGGCGGTGCAACCGCACAGCTTTATGCGGCCCGTTCCTCGCAACCTCAGCGGCGGCGGGCGGCGGCTGCCAGGTCCCCGCGCCTCGCTTGCGCAACCGGCATTCTTTTAGGACCACGCGCGGGCGCGGTTGTTCTGAGGCGCCGCGCGCCCGCTTACCTACTGCCAGCCGACCGGCTATACTGCGCGCTCCTTCTATTAAGCAGTTGATTCATGTCGATGTCTGCCGAAACTCCAGGCGCCGTCAGCGCGCGTGATGTCACGACCTTTCAGGGCCTGATCCTGGCGCTGCAAGAGTATTGGGCGGCCCAGGGTTGCGTGATCCTGCAACCGCTGGATCTGGAAGTCGGCGCGGGCACCTTTCATCCGGCGACCTTTCTGCGCTCCATCGGCCCCGAGCCCTGGCGTGCCGCCTATGTGCAGCCTTCGCGTCGGCCCACCGACGGACGCTATGGCGACAATCCGAACCGTCTGCAGCATTACTACCAATTCCAGGTGGTTCTCAAACCCTCGCCGCTGGACATTCAAGATCTGTATCTGGGTTCGCTGCGCCGGCTCGGCATCGACCCACTGGTGCACGACATCCGCTTCGTCGAAGACAATTGGGAATCGCCGACGCTCGGCGCCTGGGGACTTGGTTGGGAGGTCTGGCTGAACGGCATGGAGGTCACCCAGTTCACCTATTTCCAGCAGGTCGGCGGACTCGACTGCAAGCCGGTCACGGGCGAAATCACCTATGGCCTCGAACGCATCGCCATGTACCTGCAAGGCGTGGAGAGCGTCTTCGACCTGATCTGGACGCACGGCCCGCAAGGCGATGTCAGCTACGGCGACGTGTTCCATCAGAATGAGGTCGAGATGTCGGCCTATAACTTCGAGCATGCGCCGGTCGAGGATCTGTTTCACTGGTTCGACGTCTGCGAGCGCGAAAGTCACAACCTCATCGAGGCCGGCCTGCCCCTGCCCGCCTATGAGATGGTCTTGAAGGCCTCGCATACCTTTAATCTACTCGATGCGCGCAGCGCCATCTCGGTCACCGAACGGCAGCGGTTCATCTTGCGGGTCCGCACCCTCGCGCGCGCCTGCGCCCAGGCCTATTACGACGCGCGCGAGGCGCGCGGTTTTCCCATGCTGAAGCAGACATCCGACGCGGGGGATGCGGCATGAGCGATCGCCGCGACCTGTTGATCGAAATCGGCACGGAAGAATTGCCGCCGAAGGCCTTGCCGCGTTTGAGTCAAGCCTTCACCGAGGGCGTTTGCAAGGGCCTGGAACAGGCCGCGCTAGCGTTCGGAACCGTCCATAGCTATGCGGCGCCGCGGCGCCTGGCGATCTGGATCGAGCAGTTGGCGTCCGCGCAGCCCGACCGTGAACAGATCCGTCGCGGCCCGGCATTGACGGCGGCCTTCGACGGCGAGGGCAATCCGACCCCGGGCGCAAAAGGCTTCGCGCGTTCCTGCGGGGTCGAGATCGAGCAATTGGAAAAGCTCGAGACCGACAAGGGTGCTTGGCTGATCCACCGGGCACTGGAACAGGGGCGCGACACCGCGACGCTGATTCCGGGCCTGGTCGATCAGGCGCTCGCTCAGCTGCCAATCCCCAAGCGCATGCGCTGGGGCGCAGGCACCGCAGAGTTCGTCCGCCCCGTGCACTGGGTGGTGCTCCTATTTGGCGACGCCGTGATCGACACCGAGATCCTCGGCGTGAAGAGCGGTCGCGAAACCCGCGGCCACCGTTTCCATCATCCGCAACCGATTTATATCGGCCAACCGGCCGCCTATGCCCCGCTGCTGCAGACCGAGGGTCGGGTGATGGCGGATTTCGCCACGCGCCGCGAGGCGATTCGCGGGCAGGTGATCGCAGCCGGCGTCGCCTGCGGCGGACACGCGCTGATCGACCCCGAACTGCTCGACGAGGTGACCGCGCTGGTCGAGTGGCCCGTCGCCGTGGTCGGCGATTTCGAGACCCGCTTTCTCGACGTACCGTCGGAG
>JBAYTM010000426.1:0-2832 GCA_041675685.1 Thiohalobacteraceae bacterium | reverse complement strand
GTCGACACGCACATCTTCCGCGTCGCCAACCGGACCGGTCTCGCCCCGGGCAAGACGCCGCTCGAAGTGGAACGGCGGTTGCTCAAATTCGTCGCCGACGAATTCAAACACGACGCCCACCACTGGCTGATCCTGCTCGGTCGTTACATCTGCGTCGCGCGCACGCCAAAGTGTCCCGAATGCCCCATCAACGACCTGTGCGAGTACCGGGCGAAGACCACCTACGCGGCGGCCGCAACCAAATTGCGACCGACCGGTTCTGTTGGTACTCGGGCAAAGACCGCTATTACCGCGAAGGACGCTAAGGCGCGCAAAGAGAGCCAAACCAGGGGCGAAAAGAAGAACCAGTCGTAAACGCGTAAGCGGTCCCCAGACTCTACACTCCATAATATGAGTTTCCTTCGCGCGCCTTAGCGTCCTTTGCGGTAAAAACTGTTTTCCTGTCGTAACTGGATATACCGATCCTCCCCGCCGCCGGGTGGCATACGAGCAATGATCTTCTCCGATAATCGCGAACAACTCCGGCAACTCTATTGCGACGTCTGGGCCAAGCACCGCGCCGACACGCCACTCGAGCCGCTGGAAATCCAGATCCGCGACGTGATCCTCCTGCACCCCGAATACCAGCCCCTGCTGGAGACCCCCGATCGGGCGCTGGGACGCGATTACCTGCCGGAATTCGGTGAGACCAATCCGTTTCTGCACATGGGCCTGCATCTCGCGCTGTACGAGCAGGTCGCCACCGACCGGCCGGCCGGTGTCCGCGATCTGGCGCGGCGGCTGCGGCAATACCACTCGGAGCCGCATACGCTGGAACACGGGATGATGGAATGCCTGGCCGAATCGCTCTGGCGCAGCCAACGTGACGGTATTCCGCCGGACGAGGCGGCCTATCTGGACTGCCTGCGGCGCCTGTCGCGGGGCTGATCGCCGACCCGGAACCTTTACGCCTATCCTGGGTCCTACTTCGGTCTACCGCCGCTAATGGCGGCGGATACACTGGGAACGGCATGGCGGCCGCGCGTGACTCAGGCCGCCTGCACGAAAAGAACCTTCAAAGGAGATATCGATATGTCCGACCAGACGACGCACAAACCCCGCAACGCCGCGCCCTTCTCGCTGGCCCTCGGAGTCGCCTTTGCCGGCTCGCTCGCGGCCGGTGGCGCCTACGCCGGCGACAACCCGTTCGCCCAGAACGAATTGTCCAGCGGCTACATGGTCGCCCAAATGGGCGAAGGCAAATGTGGCGGCATGAAGGAAGGCAAGTGCGGTGGCATGAAAATGCTGGACGCCGACGGCGACGGCAAGGTCACCCGCGAAGAGTTCGACAAGAAGCACGACGCCATGTTCGGGAAGATGGACGCCAACAGCGACGGTGTCATCGACGCCGATGAAATGACCAAAATGCGCGAGAAAATGCGCAGCGGCAAGGGCGGCATGGAAGGCAAGTGCGGCGGCATGAAGGGCGACAAGGCGAAGACGTCGGAATAAGCGGGCGGCGATGAGCCACGACGGCTATCCCGTTCGGGGTGCCGGTCTCGGTTTGCGGCGGGCCCTGATGGGTCCGCTCGCCGAGCGGGTCGGCCCGGTGCCGGATTTTTTCGAGCTGGCGCCGGAAAATTGGATCGGCGTCGGCGGCCGTTTCGGCAAGCTGCTGCAGCATTTTACCGAGCGCTACCCGTTCGTCGCCCATGGCCTGTCGCTGTCGCTCGGCGGGCCCGCACCGCTGGACGAGCTGCTGCTGCGGCGCATCAAAGACTTTCTCGACCACCATCGCATCCGCGCCTACAGCGAACACTTGAGTTATTGCAGCGACACAGGTCATCTCTACGACCTGATGCCGATCCCTTTTACCGACGAGGCCGTGCGCCACGTCGCCGCGCGCGTCCGTCGCGCCCAGGAGATTCTGGAACGGCGCATCGCGCTCGAGAACGTCTCGTACTACGCCGCCCCTGCGCAGGAACTCAGCGAAATCGACTTCCTCAATGCCGTGCTCGCCGAGGCCGACTGCGAACTGTTGCTCGACGTCAACAACCTCTATGTCAACAGCGTCAATCACGGCTACGACGCCACCGATTTCCTGGCGCAGCTTCCCGGCGAGCGCATCGCCTATCTGCACGTTGCCGGCCATTACGTGGAGGCCGAAGACCTGCTGGTCGACACCCACGGCGCCGCGGTCGTGGATCCGGTCTGGGATCTGCTCGAGCAGACCTATGTCCGGTTCGGCATCATCCCGACCCTGCTCGAACGCGATTTCGATATCCCCCCGCTGGACTCCTTGCTGACGGAGGTCGAACGGATTGCCGTATTGCAACGCGGACCGCGCGCAGAGCCAGGTCGCAGCGGCGAGGCGCATGGCGGCCATGGACGATAATTCGCGGTTGCAAAACCAGCAACACGCCTTTGCGGCACATATCCGCAATCCGGCGCAATCGCCACCCCCGCCGGGCGTCGAAGACCGGCGCATGCGGATTTACCGGGAGCTGTTTTTCAATAACCTGAACAGCTTTCTGCGCGATAGCCTGCCGGTGCTGCATGCCGTGATGAGGCCGGACGCCTGGCGATCGCTGGTGCGCGACTTTTTCGTCTGCCATGCGGCGCAGTCGCCGTTCTTCCGCGACATCCCCCGCGAGTTTCTGTGCTATCTCGAGGAGCAGCGCGGTGAGCGCGCGGACGACCCGCCGTTCCTGCGCGAACTCGCGCACTACGAATGGGTGGAACTGGCGTTGTCGGTGCATGAAGACCCTGTACCGCCGCCGGGGCTCGACCCGACGGGCGATCTCGCGACCGGGCGGCCACTGCTGTCGCCCCTGGCCTGGCCGCTCCGTTACC
>JBAYTM010000425.1:0-2835 GCA_041675685.1 Thiohalobacteraceae bacterium | reverse complement strand
GTTCCGTAGCAGGGAGTTCGTCCACGAACCGTTGAATCGGGTCGTATGCGGACGAGCCCCGCGGTGACGGAAGTCGCCATAGGGTCTGGCATTTTCAAAAGTGCAAAGGTTTGGAACGGTGTTCGATGACAGCCGGCTCGATGGTCGGATTGCCACAGAGCCCGCGCCCTTCGATGAGACTAGCACAGGTCAGGTTGGAAGAGTCGCCGCTTTGTCGAGGACGCTGCGGTACTCGGTACCGAGTCGCAGCAGCGCGCCCATCCAGACCAGGCAGACCGCGAGCACCAGCCAGCTCAGTTGGCCGGCGCTCAGGGTCCAAGGCAGCCACTGGGTCAAGACCAGTATCAATACCGATCCCAATACCTTGAACAGCCGATAACCGAACATGTCGATCCAGGCCTTGGCCTGAAAGATCAACAGCGGCTCGATCGGCACATACAGCAGTTCCTTGGACGCCCGGTTGATCGAGTATGACAGACCGCGGTCGGCGATCTTGAGGAAGGCGCCGGCCTGCAAGGTCGCCTGCGACATGTACCAGAAGCTCCCTGCCATGACCGCGAGCGGCTGCGCAAACAGACCGCCGAGCGCGCCCATCCAACGATGCACCAGCGGCGTGATCAACAGATTGATGGCGATGGCGACGCCGCTCAGCAGGCTGAAGAAATTGCCGAGATAGGCGGTGCGCGCCTCCCGGTTTTCCACGCTCGCCTCAAGCACCTTCATGAACTGATATTCCACCAGCGGCTCGACGATCTGCGCGAGCAGCAGGATGGCCGCGATCAGCATTAGATAGCGGTGCCGCAGGATCGCCCGCCAATGCCCCTGCGCCTTGGGGCCGTTGTCGCGCACGCCGGGGTGTTCCCGGTAGAGGCCGAATCGGCCCATCAACAAGGTCAGCAGCATCAGCACTGCAACGATGCCGGCCGCGACCAGCGGCAGATCCGTGGTGTCCAACTGCCAACGGGTGATGAGCGCACTCGACAGACTGCCGCCGGCCACCCCGCCGAGCAGACCGCCCGTGCCGATCAGCCCATACCAACGCTTGCCTTCGGCGGTGCTGTAGACGGTGTTGGTCAGGCTCCAGAACTGTTCGACCAGAATGACGCTCAAGACGTCGACGAAGATATAAAAGGCGAAGGCCTCGCCGAGGCTGCTGATCGCGAGCAGCGGATAGAAAACCAATAGAAAAGCGATAACCAGACCACAACTTCCCAGCACCACATGGATGCGCGAGAAGCGCGCGACCAGCTTGTGATAGACGCCGATGATCAAGGCCAGAGTCAGCGCGGTCGCTATCCACACGTACGGCAGCCAGTCGCTGCCCAGGGTGCTGATGAAGATCGACCGGCTCGCGGGTTTGAGGTGATAGAGCGCCGCGATGATCAGGAAGAAATTCGTGAACAGCAGCACAGACCGGGTGAGGCGTAGCGAGCGACTATCTGGCATGCGCATTGCTTTATGTGTTCGATCGGTTACCATGACGCCCAACGACAAGGAAGAGAGGTGGTCAATGTTGTTGCGACTACTGACAATTATCAGTTTTTCCTTCGGCCTGCTGGCTTTTGCGCAGGCCGCACCGCCTCAAGATCCATTCCCCAAATTACGCGAATCCGCCAATCCTGCACTGCAGGCGAAGCTCGAGCAGCGCCTCAAGCGCCTGAAACTTGACGCCGCGGTCCGCCAAGGCCGTCTTGCCGTGTCCTTGGTCGACGTCACCGATCCGTACCATCCGGCCCTCGCGCAGGTCAACGGCGACAGCATGGTGTATGCCGCGAGCCTGCCGAAGATCGCCATTCTGCTGGCGGCCTTCGAACGTGTGCATGAAGGGAAGCTCAAGCTGGATGCTGAAACCCGCCAGCTGATGACCGATATGATACGACATTCGTCGAACACGGCGGCGACCGAGATGATCCGCCGCGTCGGCCACGACTATATTAACCAAGTCCTGAGCTCGCCGAAATACCGCCTTTACGACGAGCGCTATAACGGCGGCCTCTGGGTCGGCAAGGAATACGCGCAAGGGGTCGCCTATCACCGCGATCCGCTGCACAACCTCTCGCACGGCGCGACCGCCTTCCAGGTCGCGCGTTTCTACTATCTGCTCGAGACCGGACAACTGGTCTCGCCGGAACTGTCCCGCGAAATGAAGGCGATGCTTGGCGACCCGGGCATACAGCACAAGTTCGTCAAAGGTCTGCTCGAGATCTCGCCCGACATGCACATCTACCGCAAGTCCGGCACCTGGCGCGACTGGCACGCCGACAGCGCCATCGTCGAACACGCCGGCCGCACCTACGTCGCGGTCGCTCTGGCGAAGAGCCCCAAGGGCGGCGACTGGCTGAAGAACATCATCGCAGAACTGGACGGCATCATTCTGCAGCAGCCGGTGCGGACCGCCTCGCTTCGATAAGCCGGTGCAGGCGGGTCGCAAAGGTCTGATGGTGGACCGCCGAATTTCGCTTCAGGATGTTCGATGTGAGCGCGACCATGTAGAACAACCGTGGCGCGCCCGCGGGTGACTCGACGATCGCCACCGAGTTCATCAGGTTCTCCACGTTCCCCATATACTTCTTGCACACGAAGCCTTCCTCTGGCTGGCAGCGGTACAACGAACCCGACTTGAAATACACCGCCGCGTCGTTCAACGCCGGCGCCGAGGCATAACGGATGCGGCGCTGGGTCATGTAGATCAGCCGTTTCATCTCCAGACTCGACCAGTCGTCCACCAGCTTGCCCTGTTCCAGCCGCACCAAAAAGCGCATCAACTCCCGCGTCGTCGCGATGCTGTTGGTGCCCGGTACCAGTTTCTTGCCGCGCGCGGTGAAGAAACTGCCC
>JBAYTM010000424.1:0-2835 GCA_041675685.1 Thiohalobacteraceae bacterium | reverse complement strand
GAAGAGGCCGAGCGGATCGGCCTCGTGTCGCTTGTCGTTGATGATGAACAGTTGGAGGAAAAGGCGTTGGAAGTTGCGCGTAGGCTTGCGAACGGCGCGCCGACGGCAACCCGTTTTACTAAGCACGCTCTAAACAACTGGATGCGTAGCGCTGGTCCATCCTTCGACGCCTCTTTGGCGTTGGAGCTTCTCGGCTTCACCGGGCCGGAGGTCCGGGAAGGCCTGGCTTCTTTCAAGGAAAAGCGACAGCCGGATTTCAATCGGAGCAAAAACTCGTCATGACTCAAGTGTTTCCTTGGCGGGTGGGGTACTTCAGGCTCTCCGGCCTATAGAAACGTCCTTATTCAGGCGAGTCCGAAACCGGCTCGATTAAATCACCCATCACGGCGCTGTGCCTGACGCGCGTCACATCGATGGAACCGTAAGATTGCATGGCCGCTCTCGCTCTAGTCTAAGCAAGCCATAATGACTTCCCTACGGGGCCCAGATCGTCAGGTAGAGCCAGAGAAAGGGGAGCCCGGGTGCCGGGCTTGAAAGGATAGAGAGAGGCTCATCCGGGTCCGGCGTGACAAGGACCCTGACTATGGCCAAGACCACAACCCGACCGAAACCCGTCTCCGAGAAAAAGACCGAAGCGACCGGATCGGTTGCGCCTGACGGCGCTGCCGACATCCGGACGATCCCGCTCGACCAACTGGAGCCGAGCCCGCTCAACGTCCGAAAGGTAGCCGCGAGCGCCACTGACGACGCTGAACTTCTCGCCAGTATTCGCGAAACCGGCATCAAACAGAACCTGGTGGTTCATGCGCTGTCTGAGACACGTTTTGCGGTTGATGCGGGCGGTCGCCGCCTCAAGGCACTGAAGCAGCTCGCCGAGGATGGCGTCATTCCTGCCGACCACCCAGTGCCCTGCCTCGTCGAGGACGAGTGCAATGCCATCCTCACCTCCGCCACGGAAAACCTCCAGCGCGCGGCGATGCACCCGGCGGACCAGTTCGAGGCTTTCGACAAGATGATCGCCGAGGGCCGCAGCGAGGACGAGATCGCGTTGAAGTTCGGCGTTTCCGTCGACCTCGTGCGCCGTCGCCTCAAACTCGCCCGCGTTGCTCCCGAGATCATCGAACAGTTCCGCGCGGGCGAACTTACCCTCGAATGTGTGATGGCCTTCACGCTGACCGACGACCATGACCGCCAGCTCGCGGTCTGGAACGCCGTGAAGGGCGGCTATCACATCCATCCGCAGAGCATCAAACGTCAGCTGACCGAGACCGCGCATTCGGCGAACTCGGCACTTGGTCGATTTGTCGGCGTCGAGGCCTATGAGGCGGCGGGCGGCCTTCTGCTGCGCGATCTCTTCGATGATCGCGCCAGCGCCCATATGGAAAACCCAGAGCTCCTCGAGCGCCTTGCCATCGAGAAGTTGCAGGCCGCCGCCAAACCCTTTGAGGCGACGTGGAAATGGGTCGAGGTTCACCTCTCGGTGGATTACGGCGCGTTTCGCAGTTTCGGGCGGGTCTATCCGCAGGATATCGACCCCGATCCGGACCTTCTCGCCGAGGAGGAACGTCTGATTGCGCGGGAGGAAGAACTGGCGGCGCAGAATGACGGCGAGGATTGGAGCGATGCCGAGACCGAAGAATACTACGCGATCGAGCCGCGCCTGCGCGAGATCGAGACTCTGCAGCGCGAACGGCAACCTTACGCAGACGAAGATCGCGCTATCGCCGGTGTCGTTCTGACCATCGGTCATGATGGGGTGTTGCGTGTCGAGAAGGGCCTCGTGCGGCCCGAGGATATTCCTGCTGCGCCAGAACCTGACGAATTCACCAAAAATGCGGATGGCGCCCCCTCCCTTGCACGTCCGCAGGTGACGCCGCCGACCTCCTCCACGCCGGTGCCGAGCTCCGACCCGGCCGCGACCCTGCGCAAGGCGGACGGGATTTCGGCGAGCCTGGCCGACGATCTGCGCGCGACGCGTCAGCACATCCTCAGGGCACATCTGGCGGCGGATTTCGAGGTGGCGTTCGACGCGATGCTCTACGCGCTCTGCGAGCAGACACTGGGACGCTCCTATAACAATGAGGCGCTCGACATCTCGATCCGCCCCTTCCAGGCGCAAAACCGTGAGGTACTGCATGCGGACACCGTCGCCCAGAAGATGCTCGAGGCGCTGGAACGGGACCTCGCAACCGGCTGGATGACGCTGGAGAGGCCCGAGGACTTCCGGGTGATGTCAGCGCTGCCGATTGCGGCCAAACAGGCGCTGTTCGCCTGGGTGGCGGGTCTGGCGGTCAAACCGCAGCTCTCCTCCGACAATCGCCCTTCCCCGATCATCGAGGAGATCGGCGCGCGGCTCGACGTCGATGTGGCGGCCTGCTGGCGTCCGACTGCTCAGAACTACTGGGGTCGCGTCAACAAGGGCCACGCCGTGGCGACGGCATGCAAGCTGATCGGTGATGACTACGCCGAGGATCGCAATCGCGAGCGCAAAAGCGATATCGCAGCCGCGATGGAGCGGGCGTTCGCGGAAACATCGGGCGAAACGGAAGGTTTCGACGCTGCGACGGTTGCAAAGACGACGCGCTGGCTGCCTGACGGGATGGTGTTTGCCGGTGCGACGGGGGCTGATGCCAATATGGGTAACGATGCGTCCGACGCCGATGAACGCGACGTGCCCGCCGCAGACGTTCTGGCCGAGGCGGAGAGCAATGAACCATCGTCCTTGCCCGCCTTCCTCAGTGAAGATGCGGCTTGACGAAGCAAAAACCGATCTGATTGCAACATGAACATTGGGCCGTCCTCACAACGAGGGCGGCCCTTTCCGGCTGGCGGGTT
>JBAYTM010000423.1:0-2836 GCA_041675685.1 Thiohalobacteraceae bacterium | reverse complement strand
TGGTCCTGGATGGCGCGCTCGACGGCGCTGTCGAGCGCGGAGGTCGCCTCGTCGAAGATCAGAATCGGCGGATGCTTCAGGATTGCCCGCGCGATGGAGATGCGCTGGCGCTCGCCACCGGACACCTTCAGGCCGCGTTCGCCGACCAGGGTCGAGTATTTGTCCGGTAAGGACTCGATAAAGTCGTGGATCTGCGCAGCCTTGGCGGCGACGATGATTTCGGCGCGGGTCGCGCCCATCCGGCCGTAGGCGATGTTCCTGCCGATGGTATCGTTGAAGAGCACGGTGTCCTGCGGGACGATGCCGATGGCCGCGCGCAGGCTGCGCAGGGTGACGTCGCGGATATCCTGACCGTCGATCAGGATGCGACCCGCGCTGACGTCGTAGAAGCGGAAGATCAGGCGGGCGAGCGTCGACTTGCCGGCACCGCTGCCGCCGACCACGGCAACCGTCTGGCCTGGCGCGATGCGGAAGTCGACCTCGGAGAGGATCGGGCGGGTCGCGCTGTAGCTGAAGCTGACCTGCTCGAAGCGGACCTCGCCGCGGGTGACACGCAATTCGGTCGCGCCGGGCCGGTCGCGGATCTCCGGCTCGGTATCGAGCAACTGAAAGATACGCTCGGTATCGGTCACGGAATCGCGGATCTCGCGGTACGCGAAGCCGAGGAAATTGAGCGGCAGGCAGATCTGAATCACGTAGGCGTTGACCAGCACCAGATCGCCGATCGTCATGCTGCCATCGACCACCCCCTGACCGGCCAGCAGCATGCTTGCCGCGACACCCAGAGCGATCACGCCGCTCTGACCGATGTTCAACTTCGACAGCGAGGTCTGATCGCGGATCGCGGCGCCGCACCAGGCCCATAGGGTCCGGCCGTAGCGGCGCGCCTCGTAACGTTCATTGCCGAAGTATTTCACGGCTTCGAAGTTGATGAGCGTATCGATGGCGCGGGTATTGGCGCGCGAATCCATTTGGTTCTTCGCGCGCCGATAGATGGTCCGGCGCTCCGTCATTAATAAGGTGTACAGCGCATAGAGGACCAGCGTGCTCAACACGATCAGCGCAAAGCCGTTGTGGTAGCCGAGCAGAAGAATGGTGACCACCATGCCGATCTCGACGAGCGTCGGCATAACGTTGAACAGCGCGATCCCCAGCAGCACGCCGATGGCCCGGGTGCCGCGATCGATGTCGCGGGAGACGCCGCCGGTATGGCGGGCAAGATGGAAGCGCGAGCCGAGCTGGTGCAGATGCTCGAACAGCCGCAGGGCGACACTGCGGATCACACAGTGCGAGACGCGCGCGAACAGGGCGTCGCGCAACTCGGAAAACAGGGTTGTCGAGAACCGCACCAATGCATAGGCGACCAACAGCAGCACGGGCAAGGTCAGCGGCGGATCGGTGCTCAGCGTGTCGATGATCTGTTTGAGTAGCCAGGGCACCGTCACCGCGGCCAGCTTGGCGATCACCATCAACGCCAGTGCGGCGCCGACGCGGGCCCGGTACTGGAGCACGTAGGGCAGCAGGGTGCGCAGCACCTTGAGAATATTTCCGCCCTTGTCGTCCTTGTGTTTGCTGAATCTGCGCGATCGCGCCATCGAGGAGTCCGCTTGCCGTAGCCCTGCGCGTGCAACTTGAGCGCCAGCTTCGGAGCGATACCGGAACCCGCGAGCAAGTCTGCCCTAGGGGTGTTTAGTAGAGCGTCGGGAGCCTGTCAAACCCCAACGCGGCATGTAAAACTTACACGGGGCGAAGGGTGCTGCGGCGCATCCTACAAGCGCGCGTCGGACGCGGAGCCTGGGCGGGAATGGCGTGGATGGATGCGCCGGCGGCGGCGACAACCTCAGCCGTGCGCGGCGCGCGCCTTGGTCACAATGCTTGCGAGGCCGGTACGCTGCCAGGTGGTCCGCCAGGCGGGCAGGTCCTGCTCCGTTAGCGGGCGGGCGATGAGGTAGCCCTGAATCTCGTCGCAGCATTGTTCTTGCAGGATCTGTAGCTGGCGCTCGGTCTCGACGCCTTCCGCGATCACCCGCATACCCAGGTTATGCGCGAGGCCGATGATGGTCGTGACGATAGCGGCGTCGTCCGGATCGTCGGCGACGTCGCGGACGAAAGAGGCGTCGATTTTGAGCCGGTCGACGGGAAAGCGTTTCAGGTAGGAAAGGGACGAATACCCCGTGCCGAAGTCGTCGATGCTCAGGCGCACCCCGAGCTGTTTGAGGGCATCCATGGTGGCAAGATGCGCCTCGACGTCCACCAGACTCGATTCGGTGATCTCGAGCTCCAGGCGTTCGGCGGGCAGTCCGCTGGCCTGCAGTGCCGCGGCGACCATGCCGGCGAGATCCGGTTGGCGGAACTGGCGCGCCGACAGATTCACGGCGATCGAGGGCGCGCCGTCCCCGGTGTCGGGCAGCGCCGCCGCCCAGCGGCAGGCTGCGTTGAGTACCCATTCGCCGACCGGGAGGATCAGGCCGGTCTCTTCGAGGATGGGGATGAACAGATTCGGCGGGGTCAGGCCGCGCACGTCGCAATGCCAGCGCAACAAGGCCTCGAAGCCGATCACCCGGCCGTCGTCGAGGGCGATCTGGGGCTGATAGTGCAGGCTGAATTCCCGACGCGCCAGGGCGCCGCGCAGCAGGTTGCTGAGCTCCAGGCGCTCCTGCGCGCCGTGGCTGATGTCCTTGTTGAAGAATTGGAAATTGTTGCGGCCGTTTTCCTTGGAGCGGTACATGGCCGCATCCGCGTTCATGACCAGTTCCTGCGTGCTGTGCCCGTCCTGCGGATAGAGCGCGATGCCGATACTGGGCGTCACGTAGAATTCGCTCCCCTGCAGGATATA
>JBAYTM010000422.1:0-2839 GCA_041675685.1 Thiohalobacteraceae bacterium | reverse complement strand
GCGCCGCGAGATCGGCGCCTTGCTGAGCGTCGAGGGCGCCTTGACCGCGGCGATCGGCGTGGTGGTCGGCATGCTCGCCGGCGGCGCCATCGCCGTCGTGCTGATCGAGGTGATCAACCGGCAGAGCTTTCACTGGAGCATGGACATGCACCTGCCGATCGGCAGTCTGCTGCTGTTCGCGCTCGTGCTGGTGATGCTGGCCGCGGGCGCGGCGCGCTTGTCCGGTTATCAGGCCATGCGGCAGGACGCCGTGCTCGCGGTGCGGGAGGACTGGTGATGCGCCGACTCGGCAGTCTCTTCCTGGCCGCCTGTATGAGTGTCGTTTCCGCAGCGTCGCCGGAATATCCAGCCGTCGTCCCGAGCGTTACGCTGACTTTTCCGGAAGATCACGGCGCGCATCCCGCGTACCGCACCGAATGGTGGTACATCACCGGTTGGCTGGAAGACGAGGAGGGTGTCGAGCGCGGTTTTCAGGTGACGTTTTTCCGCGTGCGCACCGGCATCGGGGAAGACAACCCAAGCCGCTTCGCGCCGCGGCAACTGATTCTCGCGCATGCCGCGGTCGCCGATCCGCAGACCGGGCACCTGCTGCACGCCGAACGTGCCGAGCGTGCGGTGGAACCGCTGGCCGGCGCCGCGGTCGGTGGCACCCACGCCTGGATCCATGATTGGCAACTGCGGGGCAGCGCGGACGGCTATCGCGCGACGATCGAGGCAAACGGCTTCGCGTTCGATCTCGCCTTCGCGACGGACAAGCCGCCGGTGCTGAATGGGCGGCAGGGATTCAGCCAGAAGGCGCCCGACCCGATCAACGCGAGCTATTACTACAGTCGGCCGCAGCTCGAAGTGACCGGGACGTTGCAGCTGGGCGATACCACGCATACCGTCCGTGGCCGCGCCTGGCTGGACCACGAATGGTCCAGCGAACTGCTGCCGGAGCGCGCCAGCGGTTGGGACTGGATCGGCATCAACCTGCACGACGGCGGCGCGCTCATGGCGTTTCAAATGCGCGATAAGGACGATGGCGCACTGTGGACGGCCGGCACCCGGGTGTCGCCGGCATGGCAGGCCACTGCGCTGCGCCCCGATCAGGTGCGTTTCCGGCCGCTGCGACGCTGGCAATCGCCGCGCACCGGCGTCGTGTATCCCGTCGAATGGCAGATCGACATCGACGGGCGCCGCCTGCTGTTGCGACCCCTGATGGACGATCAGGAGCTGGACAGCCGGCGCTCGACCGGCGCCCTGTATTGGGAAGGCGCGGTGCGGGTGTTGGAAGACGGCGCGGAAATCGGCCGCGGCTATCTGGAGATGACCGGCTACGGCGAGAAACCGCCGCTCTGAGCGGTGGAGTCGTTTACGAGTGGCCTTGGTGCGTCGCTACGCCGACGCACCCGACGTGCTGGCATTGCATGGCGTACCCTCATAACCTCTCATTGCGCGGCGCGCAGCGCCGCGGCAATGTCCCGGCACTGAATTCTGTCAAGCGATTGCTTTACCGGCTCACGAGGAGCGACATGCACCGGATCGGTACACCATGGCGATTGATCGGATCGCTGGTGGGATTGCTGGTGGTTGGAACGTTCCGGGCTGCCAGCGCACTCGCCGTCGGACCTCTGTTCGACGCGCATCTGCACTACAGCGCGGAAGACGCGCAGCAGTTCAGCCCCGCGGAGATTATTGCGATCCTCGATCGCAACCGCATCATGCGGGCCGTGGTGACCGGTACCCCGGCCGAGCACACCGCGACATTGTTCGATCACGCGCCGACGCGCATCGTGCCGTTTCTCGGCGTGTACCGCAGCGCGGCCGACAAGGCCGACTGGACACGGGACGGCGGGCTGCCCGCCCGCGTGGAACAGGCCCTGGAACGCGGCATCTGGCGCGGCATCGGCGAACTGCACCTCTTCGCCGACGACCGCGACAGCCCGGTGTTCCGCCGACTGGTCGGGATCGCCACCGAGCGCAACTTGCCGCTGCTGATCCATGGCGATCCGGCGATGATCGATCGACTGTACGAGATCGCCGCGGATGCGACGGTGATCTGGGCGCACGCCGGCGCCTATCCTTATCCCGAATTGCTCGCCGGTTATCTCGCGCGCCATCCGCGCCTGTTCGTGGATCTCTCGGTGCGCGACGCACGCATCGCGCCCGAAGGCCGGCTGGCCGATCCGTGGCGTCGGCTGTTCCTCGCACATCCGGAGCGTTTTCTGATCGGCGTCGATACCTTCAGCGTCGCGCGCTGGCGTGCATTCGACAGCGTCACTGCGGACATCCGCGCCTGGCTCGACCAATTGCCGCCCGACATCGCCGCGCGGCTCGCCCGCGAAAACGCGCTGACGTTGTTCAAACTGAACGAAGGGCGAGCGCAGCGAGTAATCCAAAACCCGTCTCTGCGTTGATGCGCCGGAATGGCGGAGATACGGACTCCTGCCTTAAGGAAGCTCTGAACAATCCGTCATTCCGGCGCAGGCCGGAATCCATGTCTTTGAATTTCTGGATTCCCGCTTTCGCGGGAATGACGAAACTGGGATTGATCAGAGTTTCCTTAAGTAAGCGCCATTCGAGCCATCTCAGCTCTCGCCGCACACGCCCGTATCCAGCTTCAACGAACCCATCGCCAAACGGCGGTAGGCCCATACGCCGGTCAGTATGCCGAACAACGTAAACAATGCCGCGAGCTGACCTTCGCCGATCTGCACCAGCGCGATGCTGGGACAGGAACCGGTCATGGCCCAGCCGACACCGAACATGACGCTGCCGGGAAGGGTGCCCTTGTTGAACTGCTTCTTCGAGATGTTCTTGCCGCGCGCGAGCAGGGCAAAGGCGACCATGGTCAGTC
>JBAYTM010000421.1:0-2840 GCA_041675685.1 Thiohalobacteraceae bacterium | reverse complement strand
GTTCCGCGACCACCACCACCGCGAACACCATGCGGATGGCGCAGAAGTTCGGCAAGAAAAAAAGGTCGTGCAGCCCGGGTGCCAAGGCCGAGCGGGTGGTCGATTGGTTCATGGGCCGCAGTTTCGGCATTCCCTTGTCCTTCTACAAGCCGACCCCTGCCGGTCACACACCGGTCGGCTGTGGTATTTGGTTATACTTGCCCGCCACATACCGGCCACAGGATCGCACCATGTCCAGCGACAGCAGCGGCAGCAAACTTTGGGGCGGCCGCTTCACGGAATCCACCGACGCGTTCGTACAGGCCTTCACGGCATCGGTGGACTTCGACCAGCGCCTATACGCCTACGACATCGCCGGCTCGATCGCGCATGCGCGCATGCTTGCCAAGGTCGGCGTGCTGACCGAGGCGGAGTGCGGCGCCATTGTCGACGGGCTCGCCGGGATCCGTGCCGAGATCGAGCGCGGCGACTTTGCCTGGTCGGTCGCCCTGGAAGACGTCCACATGAACATCGAGGCGCGCCTCACCGAGCGTATCGGCGCCGCTGGCAAGAAGCTGCACACCGGCCGCTCGCGCAACGACCAGGTCGCGACCGACATCCGGCTCTATCTGCGTGACGAGATCGACGCCATCGCCGCCGAGCTGCGACGGCTGCAGGCCGGGCTGATCGAGCAGGCCGAACGCGAGGCCGACAGCATCATGCCGGGATTTACGCATTTGCAGGTGGCGATGCCCGTGACCTTCGGCCACCACATGCTGGCCTGGTTCGAGAACCTGGAGCGGGATCGGGGCCGGCTGCGCGACCTGCGCAAACGCGCAAACGTCCTGCCGCTGGGCGCGGCCGCGCTGGCCGGCACGACCTATCCCATCGACCGCGCCTATACGGCGGCGCTGCTCGGTTTCGACGCGCCGGCGGAAAACTCGCTGGACGCCGTCAGTGACCGCGACTTCGCCATCGAATTTTGCAGCTTTGCGGCCATCCTGATGACGCATCTGTCGCGGTTTTCGGAAGAGCTGGTGCTCTGGACGTCGGCGCAGTTCGGGTTCGTCGATCTGCCGGATCGCTTCTGCACCGGTTCGTCGATCATGCCGCAGAAGAAGAATCCCGACGTACCGGAGCTGGTGCGCGGCAAGACTGGCCGCGTGAACGGCGATCTGATCGCGTTGCTCACCCTGATGAAGGGCCAACCGCTTGCCTACAACAAGGACAACCAAGAGGACAAAGAGCCTTTGTTCGACGCGATCGACACGGTAAAGGGCTGCCTGCGGGTGTTCGCGGACATGATCCCGGCGGTTCAGCCGCGCCGAGCGCGCATGCGCGAGGCGGCGCTGACAGGGTTTTCCACGGCAACCGATCTGGCCGATTACCTGGTCCGCAAGGGTGTACCGTTTCGCGATGCGCACGAGATCGTCGGCAAGGCGGTCAGGCGCGGCATCGACGCGGGAAAGGATTTGTCGCAGCTACCGTTGGAGGAGCTCCAGGTGTTTTCGGACGCCATCACCGCGGACGTTTTCGAGGTGTTGACGCTGGAGGGCTCGGTGAACGCGCGCAACCATCCGGGTGGTACCGCACCGGCGCAGGTGCGCGCTGCCGCGGGACGCGCCAGGGAACGGCTGGCGCAACCCTAGTCGCCGCCGCCGGCGGGCGGTGACGCCAGAGCTCAACCGGCCACGGCCGTTTCGGCTTGCGCGTCGCCATTGCCCCGGGGGATGCGGATCCGCGTAATGGCCTTTGCCGGGCGACCGACGTAATAGCCCTGCACGTAGTCGACGCCCAGCCTGCGCAGCATCTCCACGGTTCCGGCATTCTCGACGAACTCCGCAATGGTGCGGATACCCATGCCGCGCGCCACGTCGACCAGCGCCTTGACGAACAATTGATCGTCGCGATTCTTGAGCACGTCCCGGATGAAGCTGCCGTCGATCTTGAGCGTATCGACGTGGAGATTCTTCAGGTAGGAGAACGACGAGAAGCCGACGCCGAAATCGTCCAGCGAGATGCAGCAGCCGAGTGCGCGTATCCGGGCGATGAAATCCGCGGCCTTGACCATCTGCTCACACGCGGCGGTCTCGGTGACCTCGAAGGTCACGCGCTTCGGATCGATGCCGGTCTCCTGCAGCTCGGATTCGATCAGCGCCAGGACCTCGTCGTCGCCCACCGACATGCCGGACAGGTTGATGGATATGCCGACGCCGGCGAACTCCGACGGCAGGGCGGCAAGATAACGCAGCGCCTTGCTGAGGATGCAGCGGTCGACCGCGCCTATCAGGCCGAATTGTTCGGCGGTCGGAATGAAGTTGCCGGGCATCAATTTACCGCCATCCGCATCGCGCATGCGAACCAGCGTCTCGAAGTGATGCACCTCGCCATCGGCCAGGCCGGCGATCGGCTGGAACGCAAGTTCAAACAGATCGTTATCCAGCGCCTCGACGATGCGCGTCTTCCATGCCAGTTGAGTGCCCATGCGCTCGCGCGACATGTCGCCCTCGACGAAGAACTTGGCACGGTTGCGTCCGGCGTCTTTGGCGGCGTACATGGCGGTATCCGCCTTCGCCAGCAATTCGACCGCGTCGCCGCCGCACTCGGGGAAGGCCACCAGTCCGATACTCGCAGAAACGTTCAGGGCGCGGCCCTGGTGCAACGGTCGGCATTCCGCCACGGCCTCGAGGACGGCGCGCGCCTTCTCGCGCGCCTGCTCGGCATCCATGTCGGGAAAGGCCATCGCGAACTCGTCGCCGCTGACGCGAGCCACCAGGTCTTCGGCGCGCGAGAAGCGTTTGAGGACGCCGGCGATCTGCACGATCAAATCGTCACCCATGGCGTGGCCGGCGGTGTCGTTG
>JBAYTM010000420.1:0-2843 GCA_041675685.1 Thiohalobacteraceae bacterium | reverse complement strand
CGACCGCACGCTGTCGGAGGCGGTGATCGTCATGGCGCATAAGTTGGGGCTGAAGGTCATCGCCGAAGGCGTCGAGACCGAACAACAGCGCGCGATGCTCGTCGCAGTGGGCTGCGATTACGCGCAAGGATATTTCTATTCCCGGCCCCTGCCGGGCCGGGAGTTCGAGGCCTTCATGCAACGTCCGGCCAACGTGCTGCCCCTGTAGACCAAGCCGGAAGTACTACGCCCGGACTGCCGAACCTGAGGAGAAGTTGCAGCCTGCGTGCAGCTTTTACACGCGCCGTTCCGCGCCTGCGGCAGTGCGCTCAGGGGTGCAGCAACACCTTGATCGCGCCGTCCTGCTTCTTCTGAAAGATTTCGTACCCGTGCGGCGCATCGTCCAAGGGCAGGTGATGCGTTGCGAGATCATCGACGCTCAAAGGATCGGCGTCGTCCGTCACCAGCGGCATCAGGTCGTCTATCCAACGCTTGACGTTGGCCTGCCCCATGCGCAATTGGACCTGCTTGTCGAACAAGGTCATCATCGGCAGCGGGTCCAGCATACCGCCATACACGCCGATGATGGACACAGTGCCACCGCGCCGCACGCTGTCGATGCTTGCATAGAGCGACGCCATTCGATCCAGCCCGGCCTTCTTGATCAGCGCCTCGGCCACTGCATCGGGCAACAGGCCGGCCATCTGCTGCGCCATCTTGCCGAACGGTGCGCCATGCGCCTCCATGCCGACCGCGTCGATGACGGCGTTCGGACCGCGTCCTTCGGTCATCTCGCGCAACACCTCGGCGACATCTTCGTGCTCTTCCAGGTTCAGCACCTCGATGTCGTGGCGGCGCGCCATCTCGAGGCGCTCCGGCACCAGATCGATGCCGATGACGCGCGCACCCTGTTGACGGGCGATACGCGCGCTCATCTGACCGATCGGGCCCAGGCCGAATACGGCCACCGAACCATCGTCCGGGATGTTCGCGTAGCGCACCGCCTGCCATGCCGTCGGCAGGACATCCGAAAGATAAATGAAACGCTCGTCCGGCGGACCTTCGGGGACTTTGATCGGTCCGAACTGGGCCTGCGGCACGCGCAGGTACTCGGCCTGTCCGCCCGGGACTTGCCCGTACAACTTGGTATAGCCAAACAGCGCGGCGCCGCTGCCCTGGTCGCGCACCTGGGTCGTCTCGCACTGCGAGTACAACCCGTCATTGCACATCAGGCAATGCCCGCAACTGATGTTGAAAGGAATCACGACCCGGTCGCCGGGCTTGATGTGACTGACTTCCGAGCCGACCTCTTCAACTATGCCCATCGGCTCATGGCCGAGGATATCGCCGGACGCCATAAAGGGCGCCAGGACTTCGTACAAATGCAGATCGGAACCGCAGATCGCCGTGGTCGTGATGCGGACGATCGCGTCCGTCTGCGCCTGAATCTTCGGATCGGGCACCTGGTCGATCCGCACGTCGCGCTTTCCGTGCCAAACGAGTGCTTTCATCGCGCTGCTCCCTGGTAGAGATCGAAAGCGGGGATGAATGCAGAATGCATGCCCGCCACGGAATGCGCCGAAGGCCAGTGGTCATTCGGTAAGGGATAAAAGAGTGCGATGCGGGAATTTGGTCTCCGGGCATGGACGCAATGCCCCCATGCCCGGGATGGCGGTCGCCTATTTTTCAGGGCGCACTGCGCGCGCCGACTGTCGACTGCGGTGCCGGTAGATTGTAAATCTCTTCCGGCAGTCCCTCCTCCAACACCAGCCCGGTGCCGCCACGCTCCGAGGCGTGCACGACCAGGGCCCAGGTCTGCCAGACGCCCGCGTCCTTGCCATCCGTCAGCGCCACTCTGACGATGCGGTTGCGTTCGAGGTCCGGGTGGGTCAACGCGAGATTGAGCCCGTGCCAGCTGACGTTGCGAGTAAGCGCCACCAGCGGCGGTAAATTGTCAAGATATACCTGAATGCCAAGGTGGACGCGCTGACGTTGCCCAAAACGATGTTCCATGTAATTGTTGCTCCTGCATGATGATCCAAGGGGAATGTCTACCCTGGCCACCTTAAGCGGCCCAGAGAAGCGCGACAATACCGATTACTACGTAGAAGATGGATGACTCCGCGGGACCGCTCGCGGGTCATTTGGCCTTCGCACCGAGCTTGTTGAAGCTTTCGAACACACGTTCGCAATGCCGGCGCATGCGACAGAGTTCGGCGAGGTTGCTGGCACCCAGTTTATCCATGACGGCGGCCCGATGTTTTTCGACCGTGCGCACGCTGATACCGAGTCCGCTGCTGATCTCCTTGTTGCTCGAGCCTTGCAGGACCTTCATGGTCACCTCGGTCTCGCGCTGGGTCAGGCGCGCGATGCGCGACTCGATGACTTGCAGTTCCTGCTCCTCTTCCCGGCGCCGCCGCTGCAGCTCCAGCAATTGGTTGATTCCATTCAGCAGATCATTCGGCTCGACGGGCCGTTCCATAATCATCACGTCGCCGCTGCCCGCGGCCTCGAAGGCGGCCACCAGTCGCGGATCCTCCGTCAGCAGCAACAGGGGGGTGTCGCACTGCTGCGCGCGGAGCCTGCGCCGCAGGTCCAAACCCGACATGTCCTCACCGAGGTCCGCCACGATGCAGCCCGATTGCTGCGCCAGGTCCAGATCCAGCAATGCGGCGGCGCTGGGGTAGCCGCGAATCTGCAGCTCCGCGCCGCTTAACATCCGCTGGGTCGCGGCCCTCTGTCTGGCGTCGCTCATTACCAAATGTATGACGGTCTGCATGGACATCAGCCAAGAGAAAGCCGCGGCGGCGGTGGAGCCAAGGCAATGCGATTTCGCATCGTATCGGACGGTAAAACGGCGCACT
>JBAYTM010000419.1:0-2845 GCA_041675685.1 Thiohalobacteraceae bacterium | reverse complement strand
TCGGACTCACCGGCATCAGTCTGAGCAAGCTCGACGGCACCGCCAAAGGCGGCATCATCTTTGCGATCGCGAAACGCCTCGGGATACCGATCCGCTTCATCGGCGTCGGCGAGAGCATCGAGGACCTGCGCGAATTCGACGCCGACCAGTTCGTCGATGCGTTGTTTGCCAAATAGAAGAGGCAAGGTGCAAGGGCCAAGATGCAAGTGAAAACCCTTTGATCTTTTTGAGCGCGATCGGACTTTGACAGGCTGTTTTCCGTGTATCTTGGCCCTTGCATCTTGTATCTCCAAAAAAAATGATCCGTTTCGAGAACGTCAGCAAACGCTACCCCGGCGGTTACGAAGCCCTGAGCGGGCTGAATTTTTATCTGCCGCGTGGCGAGATGGCCTTTCTTACCGGGCCCTCGGGTGCCGGCAAAAGCACACTTCTGAAGCTGATCGCGCTGATCGAACGTGCGAATCAGGGTCAAATCCATATCGACGGTCATAACCTTGCACGCGTCGGCCGGCATGGCATTCCATTCCTGCGCCGCCGCATCGGCATCATCTTTCAAAGCCACAAGCTGCTGTTCGACCGCACCGTCTTCGACAATGTCGCGCTGCCGCTGGTGATATCGGGTTATGGCACCAGCGAAATCGGCCGGCGCGTACGCGCCGCGCTCGATAAGGTCGGCCTCCTCGGGAAGGAACGCACCTATCCGATCACGCTGTCCGGCGGCGAGCAGCAGCGTGTCGGCATCGCCCGCGCGGTCGTGAACAAACCGATGCTGCTGCTCGCCGACGAACCGACCGGCAACCTCGATCCGGAGCTGTCGCGTGAGATCATGCAGCTGTTCGAGCAGTTCAACCAAGTCGGCGTCACGGTGTTGATCGCCAGTCATGATCTGGCGCTCATCTCGCGCCTGCACCATCCCATTCTCCGCCTGAAAGAGGGTCGGCTGATCGAGAAACACGGGCTCGCGCCGGCATGAAGCGCCCGCATTACAACCCACGTCGGCGAAGCGCTGTGCCGCCCCCGGCGGTTGGCCAAGGCGCAACCCGTCGCCAGCGGCGCAGCGCCGTCGAGACCTTACGCAGCCACGCGCGGCTGCATGCGCAGGTAATGCTGTCCAGTCTCGGGCGGCTGTATCGCGGTCCGCTCTCCAGTTTCATGACCACGGCCGTGGTGGCAATCGCGCTGGCCTTACCGAGCGGGTTGCTGGCGCTGCTGGACAATCTCCAGCGTCTGGGCACCGCCTGGGACGGCGGCGTCAGCATCTCGTTGTTCACCAAGCAGACGGTAGGCGCGGCGCAGGCGGACCGCCTGTCCGGCGACTTGGCCGACTGGCCGTCCATCGCGGAAGTCCGGGTGATCCATCGCGATCAGGCCCTGGCCGAGTTCCGGGAGCTATCCGGGTTCGGCGACGCGTTGGAGGCGCTGGACGAGAATCCCTTGCCGAACGTGCTCGTGGTCAGACCGGTGCAGACCGGCTCGCCGGACCAGGACGTCGAGACGCTGCTGGACGAGCTGCGACGGCTGCCCGAGGTGGAATTGGCGCAGCTGGATCTCGAATGGCTGCAACGCCTCGACGCGCTGATGGAGACCGGGCGGCGCGGCATTCTCGCGGTCGGCGCGTTGTTGGCGCTCGCGGTGCTCCTGATCGTCGGCAACACCATCCGACTGGAAATCCAGAACCGCCGTGACGAGATCGAGATCAGCAAGCTGATCGGCGGCACCGACGCCTTCATCCGCAGACCCTTCCTTTATAGTGGGCTCTGGTACGGCCTGCTGGGTGCGTTACTGGCCTGGGTGCTGGTGAATCTGGGATTCTGGCTTCTGGACGCCCCGGCGCGACGACTGGCCGGTCTGTACGACAGCGCCTTCCTGCTTGGCAGCTTGTCCTGGTCGGGTGTCGGCCTGCTGCTGCTCGCCGGCGTCGGCCTCGGTCTGGCCGGCGCCTGGGTCGCCGTGGCCCGGCATCTCGCCGATATCGAACCGCGCTGAGCGGTGCGCCACTGGCGGCGCCCCCCCTGGATTCAATCAATCTTTCTGAAAGCCGCTACCAGCATACCGCCCGGGCAGAGGCCCTGGGCGTCTCCAGCGGTCAATTCAGAGTCCAATGATTCCACGCTTAACCCGCATCCTCGTGGTAGACGGCTCGGAAGTTGCGCGGACCATCGTCACGCGTGTGGTCGAAGAGGAAATGCCCCATGCCCGGATTACCCATTGCGGCACCGGCCGGGAGGCGCTCGCCTGCATGCAGTCCGAGCACTTCGACCTGATCACCACGGCGCTGATGCTGCCCGACATGGACGGCCTGGACCTCAGCCGCGGCGTCCGCGGTGATCAGGTGCATCGCTATACACCGGTCATCGTGGTCTCCGGCGACGCCGACGAGCGCCTGCTGCGCGAAGGCTTCGCCGCCGGCGTTACCGATTACTTCGACAAGGCACTGGGCTACCGGGCGTTTGCCGAGTTCATCAAGGACTTCACGCGACGCAACAGCGGTCTGGTCGGCCGGATCCTTTATGTGGAAGACAGCCCGACCGCGGCCGCACAGACCACGCGACTGATGGAGCGCCACGGGCTTCAGGTCCAGCACACGGCCTCCGCCGAGGAGGCGCTGGATCTCCTGTTGGAATGCACGCGTGGCGAGGCGGCGCCTTGCGCCGTTGACATCGTGGTCACCGATTTCTATCTCAAAGGCCGCCTCACCGGCGGCGACCTGCTGCACGCGATCCGCGCCAAGTTGCGGCTCTCGCAACAAGAGATGCCGGTGCTGGTGATCACCTCGGTGGAGCCCGGCGACGCGCGCCAGGCCGAGGTATTTCACGCCGGCGCCAACGACTTCGTGAGCAAACCC